>JBLIHY010000056.1:0-15070 GCA_047634655.1 Cellvibrionaceae bacterium | reverse complement strand
ACGTGATGGGGTTCATGGCCACAGCATGTTGCATCAGGCGATAAAACAACAGCCCTCTGGTTTTTGAAGACCTACGGTTAAATCGAAATGTGTACTCATAATCGATGGGGTCAGAGTCCTTGATTTTGCTGACTGAGCTTGGCCTTAGCTCGGTAGTTTGGGTTGAGAAACGAAACCCAACAGATATTGAGACTGTAAGAAATCTGTGTAACTGCCTATCATTAAGCCCTCACGGGAAGGCTAGATAGAGCTTTGTCTTTGGGCCTGTTGAATGGCTCAGTGAGATCACGGACGCCGAATGGATATTGATCTGGAATTTCTTTGTAATGAAGCTTCATTGTTTGGTATGAATGCCCATTATACCCTCCAGAGATTGGCATAGCTTCATCTCATTACACAACGCTAGAATTAATTCTGAATTAGGCGCTTCTTCTGCAGTAGACATCATTGGAAGGAATCGATGGGGTCAAACTCGATTGGTTTTGGTCATTTTTGATTGACAATAATTTCATGGCGATTACCAGCCGTAAAATAAATAGGCTTATGGCGGCAAAGCCCCGAAACTTGGTGGCACTTTCATCAAACACCTTTAACCGTATGTCTTTTTTTAGGCGACGATTATTATTCAAATATATTTGAAAATATCGCTTGATGTGCGAGAGACCTCTCACAAAAACCACGAGATCGTCCGAAATTTACTGTCGTACTTGAACATGACTGGATAAAAGTGGCGTGCACTTATTAGGAAATCCAGCGACTTTGATCGCTGGATTTTAAATCGATAGCTTCAGGTTACGCCAACTGTTTTCGTTACCGTTTTTCATAATGTGTGTTTTATATGATGCGTAGTCTTTTTTAGTGAACTCAAGCTATAAATTCACCACTGCGCCAGCAATAAAGAACACCTCGACTTTCGCTAGTAATCCATTACTAATCTCTGACAACAAACCAGCGACGAATTTCATAATTTTCTTTTCTATCTTTTTGCTGAGGATCGATAATTTCTGCAAACTGCAATTCAGAATATTTTTGAATTTCATCCAGCCATATGAAATCCATTAATTGATCGCCGTGGATGCACATTAACTCATTAGTCATTTCTTCTTTGGTGACGCTGCTCAGCCAGTAGGCTCGAGGTAAAAAACACAGAATACTTCTATTTTTAGTGATCCATTGTTTGAGCAGCCCCAGCTCACTGAGTTTAATCCAATAATGCTTTGGCCCGGTTATATGGGCGTATTTTGGTGTATCGATAGTTGTTGAAAAAGGAAAGTAAAAGTAGCCGCAATACCATAAACGCCGCTGAATGGCCGACGCATCAATGTCCAGTTCACTCAGCGCTTGCTTACCTTCATGGGTTTTACTGAGGTGAAGTTGATGTTGAAATAAATGGTTTAGTTTGATGGCGAGGGTATCGTTTTGCTTAGGGCCCACCCATTGGTGCCAGTTATAGCAGGGGAGATTATTGTTGATGGTTGGAAGCGCGTTATCGTATCCGAGATAAAATTTCAGAGCGGCTTCGAGATGATAGTTTTTATTGGTTTTTTTATCGGTGACAATAAAGTCGAACGCCCCCAGGGTACGCTGGAGATCGTAAACTTGAAGGTTTTGGGCATGCAATCGATAGCGCGCCATGTTATTTTTCGGTGAGCTCTCCTGCTTTGATTCTTCCAGCATTTGGCAATGTTGAAAATAAAAACTTAGCAGCGCTTCAAAGTAAATGCCCAGACGGTTAGAACGCGGCTTAGCCATGTGCGTCGAGAGCATTTGCGCTGTTTCCGCTGTTTTTTCCAAGCGGGCGCGATCGCTCTCAGCCAGGAAATCCAGACTTAACACCGCGGCGTCAATTCCAGGTATTTTTGAAAATGGCGCTGGTTGATTCAGAATCCAGAGCAGATCCCTCAATGCGCGCCGTTTCGATAAGTCTGTTCCAGGTCTCATGTTATGATGCGAGCAATTGTTTAAACCGATAATTATTCATGTCAATTTTTTCGACTATAGGTCTGCTTGGCCGTGTTTACAACGATCAAACCCGCTGCACGGCGGAGCGACTCATCGACTTTCTTACCCGGCGCGGTGTCGATTTCATCGTCCTGGAAGCGATGGCAACCATGCTACAGCGGCCTGACTTGCGACAGGCAGACGAAGAGGCCATCGGTCAAAGCTGCGACCTGGCCATTGTCATCGGTGGTGACGGCAGCATGTTGGGCGCGGGGCGGGCTATGGTCTTCCATCAGGTGCCGGTTCTCGGTGTCAACCGTGGACGTCTGGGTTTCTTGACCGACATCATGCCCGACGAAATTGAAAAAAAGGTCGCTGAAGTTTTAGACGGTCAATATATCAGAGAATCGCGCTTCTTACTCGATACCGTTATCGCTCGCAACGACCAGCATAATAAAGTTGGCTCTGCGTTAAATGATGTCGTACTACATCCTGGTCGCTATATCAGGATGATTGAATTTGAACTTTATATTGATGGTCAATTTGTCTACAGTCAGTCATCCGACGGTTTAATTGTCTCCACGCCGACCGGGTCCACCGCCTACGCCCTCAGCGGCGGCGGGCCGCTAATGCATCCCAGCCTGAATGCAATCGTATTAGTTCCTCTCAATCCTCATACCTTAAGCAGCCGCCCCATTGTCGTCAGTGGCGACAGTCAAATCCGTCTAGTGATCGGTGAAATGACGACCACAGTAAATGTCACTTTCGATGGACAAGTATCGGAATTGGTGCGGCCCGGGGAAGAAATTTTGATCACTAAAAAACCATCGAAACTGGAGTTGATACACCCAACAAACCATAATTACTATGAGACTTGTCGAACTAAATTGGGTTGGAGTCAACATCTGATCACTGGAAAACCTCGGAAAAGATAGAGATAACGTGGACCAAGAAAAGTTTGAAGGTTACGACGTCATCGGAGACGTTCACGGATGCGCGCGTACGCTGATGAAATTACTTGAGGCGATGGGCTACCGCAAGCGGGCGGGAGTTTACACTCACCTCAAACGCCAGGCGATTTTTGTCGGTGACATCGTCGACCGCGGCCCGCATATTCGCCAAACGATGGAAGTGGTTTACAACATGGTCGACGCCGGCCATGCACAAATGGTCATTGGCAATCACGAATACAGCGTTTACTGCTATGCCACAGAGGATCTGCGTTTTCAAAATACCGGCCAGACTCGATACCTGCGAGAACACAACGCCCGCAATAACAGCCAGGTAGAACAGACTTTCGAGCAATTTGCCAATCACCCTCACGACTTGCGCGAATATCTACAGTGGATTAGCGAACTGCCCTTGTTTCTCGAAATGCCAAATTTCCGCGTGGTGCACGCCTGCTGGGACGATCCATTGATCCGGGCTTATCGACAAAAACACGGGCACAATCGCCTGAGTCCGAAAATCATCGTCGACTCGACCGACCACAGCTCACTCGAAAGTCGCGCCATCAACCGATTGACACGCGGAATTATGTTGCCACTACCCGAAAACCACGTGATGCTTAGCCGGGACGGCTTTAAGCGCCGCCATTTCCGCACCAAATTCTGGACGAGCAACCCTCAAACCTACGGCGATATCGTCTTTCAGCCGGATCCTCTGCCAGAACATCTTATCGATAGGCCTCTAAATGAAGGCGAGAAAGCCCAGTTGCTGCAGTATCCGAAGCACGAAAAGTTAGTATTTTTCGGCCACTACTGGCTCCAGGGTGAACCCAAAGTCATAAAACCAAACATCTGCTGTCTCGACTATAGTGCGGTAAGGTTTGGTCGACTGGCCGCCTATCGGATTGACGAGGAAAAATCGGTCAATCCGGAAAATTATCTCTGGCTGTACGTCGATCCCGCAGAGCAAAAATCATGACGCTGACTTGGTATCCGGTAACAAAATTTCCTCTGGAAGTGAACCTGATGCCGTTTTTACATCTGTTGCAGCAGAGGGATATCAAACATCGCGTCACCGAAGAGCAGGGGGCTCAGCAATTGTGGGTCAGCGAACAAACTCAGGTTTTGGAAGCCGCTTATTTATCGCGCCAATGGTCTAGTGGCGCATTGGAAGTACCTGAAGAGGTAACAACTTCTTCCGTTTCCGGAAAGTCATCTATATCTCCCAGCGTGTGGCCGTTATTAGTCACTTTTCCCATTAACTTATCGCTAATTTTCCTGGCCTTCCTGGGCACCTTGCTTATCTATTTTGATGGCAATGATTTGACCAATATTTCACTGTTGCTGTTTCAACCGGTCGTACAGGGCAGGTTTGCGCCTTTTTCGGTCGCGCTGGAAAACGCACAGTATTGGCGGCTGATAACACCAATATTTCTGCACTTCGGTTTCTTTCACTTTCTTTTCAATGCGATCATCCTCTGGGCCATGGGCAGTCGCATTGAACGCGTGAAAGGCTCCGCGCATTTCTTGCTTTTAGTGATAATCGTGGCTATCAGTTCCAACATGGCTCAGTATTTAGCCCAGGTAAACACAGCGTTTGGCGGCTTATCTGGCGTGGTTTACGGCGTTATCGGCTACATTGCCGTATACCAGTCTTTTATTTTTCACCCAGTGCTGCAATTTAATCCAGCCGCCATTGGTTTCTTCATCGTCTGGTTGGTCATTGGCTTCACCGGTATTATCGATTATCTCATCGCAGGCAGCATCGCTAACGCCGCTCATTTGGCCGGTTTGTTATCGGGAGCATTGATTGGTGGATGGGTTGTCTGGCACGATAAAAAGACATAACTGGGTATTTGTCGATTCGGCAATTAATATTATCAAACGAATTATTTTGCCGACGAGTATTGATCTGTGGACCCACTGATTTTATCAAGCTGGCTTTATTTTTTAAGAATACGCTGATTCATCCCTACTATTTAAAGAATTCAGATGATGTATCAAAACTTTGAAGAACTACTAAAAAGTATCACTCCAGATATTTACCAGAAATTAAAGCAGGCGGTGGAGTTGGGCAAATGGCCCAATGGCGCGGCGCTTAGTAAAGACCAGCGCAGTCTCTGCATGCAGGCCATCATTCATTGGGAAGAACAAAATCTCTCAGCGGAACAGCGATCGGGTTATATTCCGCCGCGGCCGCACGACCATTGTGGAAGCACCAAGGGCAACATTGCCGACGATGCGGAACAACCCTTGCAATTTCGCTGAGAGAAAAGATTGCCGGAGCGGACACGCGACTAAAAGAGGACTGTAATTGCTTCGCCGGCGGCGGATAAGCTATCAGAGCTCAGTAAAAATTTGTCAATAGACTTTCACTTGCGGCCGCAACACGAGTCCTTACATTGTCCATGTCATCGATGAAATAACGCACTCTCGATCTTATGGGTCACAGGGGAATGAAATACCTCCCTGTTTTTCGTCCCTTGATGAATCTACCATTACCTAGGTGTATTCTCGGCACACCCACGCCTTCGCGGCCTTGCGGTCGATGGCGGCATATGCTGTAACACTATACGAAGAAGTGAATCTTATGCGAGAAGTTCAACCACAGGCCATTTTCTTGAAAGATTATGAAATCCCTGATTTTTTAATCGACAAGACGCAATTAATCGTCGATCTCAATGAGGAAGCGACGACGGTGACGTCGACCTTGCAGCTGCGACGCAATCCACAGTCAAAAACGAGTCGACCATTGAAGCTTCACGGCCAGTGCCTGGAACTGATCTCGGTAACCCTCGACGGCCAGCTTATCGCACCCGAAAACTACCAGATCAGCGAAGATAGCCTGCAATTATCAGCGCCCGACCACTGCCAGCTCACCACGGTGATCCGTATCAAACCCCAGGAAAACACCTCTTTGGAAGGCCTCTATCGCTCCCAAAAAATGTACTGTACCCAATGTGAGGCGGAGGGTTTTCGCAAGATCACTTACTACCTCGACCGGCCGGATGTCATGAGTGAATTTACCACCAAGATTATCGCCGACAAGCAGCGCTATCCGGTATTGCTATCCAATGGTAATAGGATCGATGGAGGTGAACTCGACGGTGGCCGCCATTGGGCAAGCTGGCACGACCCTTTCAAAAAGCCAGCCTATCTGTTCGCACTGGTAGCCGGGGATTTAAGCTTTATAGAAGACAGCTTTGTAACCGCTTCCGGCCGCCGCGTCGCTTTGAAGATATTTGTCGAACCCAAAGATCTCGATAAGTGCGACCATGCCATGCAGTCCCTGAAAAAAGCCATGCGCTGGGACGAAGAGGTCTATGGCCGCGAGTACGATCTGGATATTTTCATGATCGTCGCCGTGGATGATTTCAATATGGGCGCCATGGAGAATAAGGGGCTAAATATCTTCAACACTTCCTGTGTTCTGGCTCATCCACAGACCACAACGGATGCGGGCTTTCAGCGTGTCGAGGGAGTTGTTGCTCACGAATACTTCCACAATTGGTCAGGTAACCGCGTCACTTGTCGAGACTGGTTCCAGTTGAGCTTAAAAGAAGGTTTTACGGTATTCCGCGATCAGTGTTTTTCCGCCGATATGGGTTCGCCGACCGTCAAGCGGGTTGAAGATGTCGGACTGTTGCGCACCTTGCAGTTCGCGGAAGACAGTGGTCCCATGGCCCACCCCGTCAGGCCGCCTTCCTTCATCGAAATTTCCAATTTTTACACCTTGACGGTCTATGAAAAAGGCTCGGAAATTGTGCGTATGCTGCACACTCTTCTGAGTCCCGAAGTCTTTCGCAAAGGCAGCGATCTCTACTTTGACCATCACGATGGCCAAGCCGCCACCATTGACGACTTTATCGATTCAATGGAGCAGGTATCGGGCAGAGATTTTTCGCAATTTATGCATTGGTACGGCCAGGCGGGAACGCCCATAATAAAGGTCGACGGGCATTACGATGAGCTGAGTAAAACCTATGAAATGCGCTTCACTCAAATTCAACCGGACACACCCGAATCACGGGCCGAAGAGAAAAGTGCGTTGCACATGCCCATCGCCATGGGTCTGCTGGGAAAGGAGGGCGCTTTACCACTAAAACCGGAGGGCTATGATCTGCGCGAACAAGCGGACCAGACTCACTGGGTCTTTGAACTCGTCGACTCCGAGCAAACGCTGCGTTTCACCGAGGTAGACGAGTTACCGGTACCCTCTTTACTCAGAAATTTTTCGGCGCCGGTACGCCTGCAGATCGAGCATTCGCGAGACGATCAGCTGCGCTTGATGCGCCGCGATAGCGATGGCTTCTGTCGTTGGAACGCCAGCCAGCAACTGGCTGTCTCCATCATCCACGAACAGATGGCTGCGATAAAACAGGGGCGCATCACCGCCATTGACGATCGCTTGAGCCGCGGCTACGCAACCTTATTGGCGGGTGCCAGTCTCGACAAAGCCATGGTCGCACTCATGATGACCCTACCTTCGGAAGCCTATCTGGCTGAAATCGCTGAAATTATTGAGGTGGAGGCTATACACAACGCTCGCGAGTCCCTGCTGCTGTCCGTCGCGCAGTCACTTCGAGAACCCTTGTGGGAATGTTACCAAAGCCTGGCAAGCGATACAGAATATCAATATACAGCCAAGGAGCTTGCTCGGCGCAGTTTAAAAAATACTGCCCTCGGCTATTTAATGCGGGTGGATGAACCTCGCTATCACGAGTCCTGTTTGAAGCAATACCAGAGCGCTAGCAATATGACCGATAGCCTTGCCGCGCTGCGCGCTCTGGTCCACAGTAAATTTTCGTCTCTGAACGAGATTAGGGAAAAAGCGCTAAACGATTTTTACCAGCGCTGGAAAGGTGAATCTCTAGTTGTTAACCAGTGGCTATCTTTGCAGGCGACCATCCCGCGCAGTGATACGCTGGACCGCGTGCGTCATTTGATGAAACATCCGTGTTTCAGCATCAAAAATCCCAATAAGGTTCGCGCTCTGATCGGGGCCTTTTGCGGTAACCGTATCAGCTTTCACCAATCGGACGGTTCAGGCTACCGATTTTTAGCGGAGCAAGTAATCGCGCTCAACCGCATTAACCCACAAATCGCGTCTCGCTTACTGACGCCACTGACTCGCTGGCGAAAATATCCCGACGATAAACAAGTATTAATCTGTGAAAATTTACAGCAGATTCTAAAAACGGACGGTCTTTCCAAAGACGTTTACGAAATCGTGACGAAGAGTCTAGCCACTCAGTCGTGATTAATTTTCCCTGAAGTATTTCCATGCTTCTTAATACCGAGCACGGCGAAAATTAATCCCAGAGACATCGTGAGAGCAAGCGGTCAATTTGCGAGTGCTTATGCTTTTCGCAGCGGATTTTAGTCGGGGAGTTAACGATCGTCGGTTTGTTGATTAGCAACCAATAGGCTGAAAAAAATTTCTATCCGCGTTTTTTAGAAAAAATTCAACTACTTTTCCTGAATAAAACGATTAAGTGTTTTTCAGGCTTATCCAATAAAATTTATTTGATGCACGATATGACAAACATGCGAAAACTGGGAACAAAAGTCATCGCTTCGATAACGGATCACTTTTCAGTGAGTGCCTTAAGTCAGGCGCAAGCATCAATTCAACAGTGGTTTTCTTCACCCTTGGGCCAACAGGTGCTGACTGCCGAGCAGCAAACTCTGGATAGAATTATGCCGGAAATTTACGGCTACCATCTCATGCAGTTGAGCGTGCTCAATGACGTGACGCTTTCCAGCCTCAGCCCCGTTACTCACCACTTTTCCCTGGGCGTTACTGAAAAAAGTGGCCAGCCCGCCGTGGCCGAGTTTGAACAGTTGCCGATTGAGGCGGAATCGGTGGATACCGTTTTATTGCACCACGTATTGGAATATTCGACAAAACCACATCAGTTGCTGCGCGAAGCCGCCTACACCATTATCCCGAATGGATACTTGATTATCGTAGGTTTTAACCCTATCTCCCCGCTCGCTGTAAAAAAGCAATGGGGACGGCTTTTTAGCCCGCGGGCTCACTGGCGTTATCACGGCATCGGTCACGGCCGATTATCCGACTGGCTTCGGGTTTTAAATTTTGAACCGGTATTTTTACAATTCGGTTTTCACGGTCTACCGTTTGCCAAAGGCCACCACAAAGCGATAGACAGCGCCATTGGTCGCGCCCTGCCCTTCTCTGGCGTCTACTATGTAATTGCGGCGCGTAAGAGTATCAGCCCCATGAAGCTAATTCGACAACCCAGGCTTAAGGTGGCGAAACTGCCAATGTGGGCCAAGGGTTCAACAATTCCAACACAAACTACCGCTACACACCGACAGGAGAGGAAAAAATGGTGAGAACACCGTGAACACCGTCGAACTTTTTACCGATGGAGCCTGCAGAGGAAATCCCGGGCCAGGAGGATGGGGCGCGATTATTCGTCGAGCGGCCATAGAGAAGTTTTTATATGGTGGTGAAGTACAAACAACCAACAATCGAATGGAACTAATGGCCGCCATCTGCGCGCTGGCCTCTCTTCAAGAACCTTGCCAGGTTACCTTGACTACGGATTCTCAATACGTCCGCAAAGGTATCACCCAGTGGATTCACAACTGGAAAAAAAATAACTGGAAGACCAGCGCAAGGAAACCGGTCAAAAACAGTGATTTATGGCAGCAACTGGATGAACAGGCACAGCGACATCAGATTATATGGCACTGGGTCAAAGGCCATAGTGGCCATCGGGAAAATGAATTGGCGGATCAACTTGCCAACAAGGGTATCGATGAACTGCGATAGCGTGACTGGGGCAGCTATTTCCTAGTTAAACGAATAATTTTTTCAAGATCTCTCAAGCGGGGAACAATTCTATGCGACAAATTGTACTGGATACCGAGACGACTGGACTCGAACCTTCGCAGGGCCATCGAATTATTGAAATAGGCTGCGTGGAACTGGTTGATCGGAAACTGACGAACAGACACTACCATCAGTATATTCAGCCCGAACGCGAAGTAGAGCCGCAAGCCATCGAAGTGCACGGTCTTACCAATGAATTTCTTCGGGACAAGCCGTTGTTTGGCGATATCGTTCAAGAATTTATGCAATTCGTCAGTGGCGCTGAATTAATCATCCACAATGCACCCTTCGATATCGGTTTTATCAATAACGAACTGGCGCTGTGCGAAAGCACATTGGAGCCAATTAATAGCTTCTGCTCAGTGATTGACACGCTGGTGATGGCGAGAAAAAAACATCCCGGACAAAAAAACAATCTGGATGCGTTGTGCAAACGCTATGGCGTCGATAATTCTCAGCGAGACCTGCATGGCGCCTTGCTCGATTCGGAAATATTGGCGGATATTTACTTGTTGATGACGGGTGGACAGACTTCTCTCACTCTGGGCAGTCAGATTTCTGGGGAACATTTGTCCTCGAGTAATGCCCCTGGCATCAGACCGCTGAAAACCCATATTAAGACGCCAGTCTTAGCGGCCAGCGAAGAAGAGCAGGAACGGCACTGGGAAAAGCTGGCCACCATCGATAAGGCCAGTGGCGGCAATTGTCTTTGGCTTCAAGAAAACCGGTGAAGGGCCTTTAAATCAAGCCTTGTTTTTTCGGGTTTATTCTCACACCTGCGTTGGTGTTTTGATCGAGGCTTGATTTTTCGCAACTCATTATAAAAACCCTCCGGGTCCCACTCGGTATTGGTTGTTCTGTCATATAGCATATGTTCCAGCGCCTCTAAATGGCATTTTAAAGAGGGATGACGCGCCATCAGAGCTGTCAAGCTGCCACTGTCATCGACAATACCACCCCAGCGAACAATCAATAGACGCAACCCCTGCCAATTGGAGTTTGCGAGCGCCTGTCTGAGCATTCCATGCAGTTCTCTAAGGTTGCTATCGTCGACGCTATGGGTGGTTGATAACGGTTTGCGACTGCGATTAACCGTTTGATAAAGACAGAAACCTAGATAGGCGGCAATAAGCGCAAACAAGGCTGTCGTTACTTGCCAGATCCAGGTATTGCTGGCGACCTCCATAGGAACAGCGGCATCGGCCGTGTCGGCGCTGGCTAACTCAGGGAGACTCGCGGTATTTTGTTCGCTGGGTGCTACAAATACAGTCTTAGCGGGTAATCGAACGACCGCTTCGCGATCTTCTTCGATATTCCACCAGCGCAAAACCACTTCCGGAAACGTCAAGGTTCCCGCTTCCTGCGGAATAACGGCGAATGGGCTGGTGCGGCTGCCGACAATTCCGCGCGCGGTCTCTTCATTCTCAGCGTCCGGCTGGTCGCTGAAAACATTGAAGGATGCGGGGCTATTAATCGCCAGATCAGGCAATTGCGAATCACTCAATCCGTCGGCGGTGAGCCGCAGCCTGACATTGATCGGTTCACCGACAGCGACATTGTCTACATCGGACCATTCTGCCGTCAGGGTCACCTGCTTTGCGGGCAGCCAGTGTTCGCCTTGATAATTGGCGGGGATACCATTGACGGTAACGCGAATGGGTTCAGATCCCACGCGCAGAGAAGGATTTCGCGGACGCCCGAAACTAAAAGCCGCAACTCCCCGCTCCAAACGCCAAAACTGTTCGGGAATCAGTAGCTCACCGCTCGCCTGCGGATGAATAGCGTACACCAACTCCAAGGCCTTAAAATTTTGACCGCCCAGGGCGGTCTGAAAATTTTTCTCCGAGACGAGGGCGATGGTTGCATTATCGATTTTTAGATCGTCGGCGTCGTAACCGGACAGCGCAACTCGATAATACAGGGTGAACTTCAATAAAATCTGCTCTTGGACGTAGACTTGAGTTTTGTCCACCGAGGCCTGAAGAAATACATCCCGCTGTCCAGTGAGTCCTTGCGGTGCGGAGACATCGTTCACGGTAATACTGATCGCCGGGGAAAAAATTCCGCGCAGTTCAAAAGAAGGGATCAACAGCTTACCCGCCTCTTTCGGGCTGAGAATCAGGATCCAACGAGTCGTGGCGGACAACGCGCCATTGACTAAGGTTTGTTGACTACTGCGCTGCGTATTTAAAATATCGAACTGTAGCGAAAGTTTAGTGAAGTCAATGGTCTCCCTGGTGATTTCGTCGGCGGTCACGATCAAGCGCAAAGATTCATTCAATGCAATCTCGCCGCGGTCGACCTCTACCGTCAGATTCAACGCGTAGGCGGGGAGTGCCAGTACATTCATTATCACAATAAAAATCCAGCGCCTAATGTACATTGTGGTCCTCAAAATCGTTGGGGAAAATTAATAGTGTCAGCGATTGGCATGGCATAAATGCGCGCCAGATTAGTCTTATTACATAAATGTAAGACCGCAGATTTTCTAACTAATTTTTTTCATTGGATATAGGAAGTTTTTGAATAATTTGGTCATCATTGGCATAACTGCATAGGTCATTAAAATAACGACAAATGGGCTACTGACAAAAAAAACCAGGTAATTTGGCATCGAGGAAAAATAGGCACCAAATAACCAGTCGAAAGTCGTTAATGTCGGAGCAATAGCAAGATAAGTAACGATAGCCATTTTAAACTTTGGCGGTGGAACAAAATTTTTGGCTTTGGATAGCGTAAACCACGTTTCCATACCCGTTAGCGAGACTAGCTCTGTCGGCTTTTCAATAACTTGATCGATTTTACTAACCCAGAAATGCCTTTCTTCTGAAACGATCCAATCATCCGACTTTTCCTTTGAAGAAAAGCGAAAAACTATAATGTAACGATCATTTCCTTCAGGGTTTATGATGTCCGTTCCCAAATAACCCGGAAACTTACTGGAAGCTTCTATTGCTTTTCCAATGTATTTTTTAAACTCTTTCACTTTTCCCGGCAAAACATTTCTATCCACCACTACGGATACGGGAGTATTTTTATTTTCCATAACTTATCTCAAATCAACAAATTGGAGCGTTTGGCTATTTGTATACACGGTTATTCGATTACTAAAAATTCCAGCTATCCTCCACATCAATCGGGAGAGCCAATTTACGACTGAGGCAGAAATAAAAAGTACCCCGAGATTTCAAATATATTGTGAATACCTCCTGTACGCCCTGGGTCGGCTGCTGCTTCCGAAGATTTGAAATCTCAGGGCATTGTTTATCAAGACATTCTTTATAGACAACCCGTTAGTCAATACCGAGTTACTAGAAAGAGGATTGCAAAGCTTAAGCGTTGATAAAGTTAAAAAGATTACCGTGTTTCTCGATGAAGGTATCGCCAAAAAATTATTGCTAGCTAACAAAACCCCAAGTAATGCGGTCAGTAACGCTGACGGCCCTCTTTTTCCGATGGCTGACCTCGCCCCTGGTAAAGATGCCGACGTTTTTCATACTCGTATTGGAACTTTCTTCGGAGCAATCCGCTGGGGTCGTCGGGTATTTTTCGCAGCCACTGTTGCAAGGCCTGTTGCTGCTCCGCACTCAGATCACTATCTTCCACCGTCTGGGCATTTTGCTGCATCGAGCTGTCACTTCCGTCAGGTGATGAATCGTTATTATCTTCTCCCGCTTCAATGGATTCCTGGTCCGCTGCCGATTGATCCTGATTTTCAGAATTTTTGGTACTTTGCTGATTTTGACGATCATCGGAATTTTCTTGGGACTCGCCACCGCTTTGATTATCGGAAGGCGCATTCGATTGCGCATCGTCTTGGGAGGAGTCTCCATCGCTTTCTTGGCCGTCATCCGATTGATCGGAGGACTCTTGTCTGAGCAATTCCTCCAGACGAGCCTTATTTTTTTTGGCTTGCCCCAGCGACGGATCTTTGGCAAGCGCTTGGTCGTAGGCGCGGATAGCGTCATCAAAGCGTTGCAATTGCGCCAGGGCATTACCTCGATTGTAATCGCCGATGGCACTTTGCGCTTCCTGGAAAGCCCGGGCGGCGGCCTCGTATTGGCCCTGGCGATAGAGGCTACTGCCTCGCCAAATAGGATCGCTGAAACGCTCTTCAGCTTCGCTGTAGTTTTGCTGATCCCAGGCCCGCTTGCCTTGTTGCTCCGAGTTCAACCAAAGGCTGTCCCAAGCGGCCGCCCGAGCAGATTGAGGAAGCAGACCAGTTGCGGCAATGCTCAGAGCAAAGAAGGATAATAACCAGCCACGGCGAAATATCAATGCAGCGAGCGGCAGTGCGAAAAGTAATAAGGTGGGGCCTAGCTCGTACCATTCATCGCTGAAAAACGGGTCGGACTGGTCGTTCTGTCCAACATCGCCGTCATCGAGGCGATCGATGACAAAATTGACGTCGCTAGCATCGGCTTGCAGAGGTAGATAGTAACCATTAACTTCCTGCGCCAGCGCTTTCATAGCGGCATCGTTACGCTGAGCAATAATCATATTACCAGTGGCGTCTCTCAAAAAGCTGCCGCCGTAAGGAATCGGCGCGCCCATTTCAGTACCCACTCCCAAGATACGGATTTTTAGTCGCTTAGAAAGCAGACGCGGGATATTTTCAATGGCCGCATCGGGGATTCCATCGCTGACAATGAGCAGCGTGGCCTCGGGATATCCGGAATTGTCGAGAAGTTCCTCGGCCAGTTCGATAGCCATTTCCACGTTACTCCCGGGAATTGGCAAGATATTCGGTGTTAACGTAGGCAATAAATTAGCGATAGTACGCTGATCTTTAGTCAGCGGCGTCACCACGAAAGCTTCACCACCGTAAACGATCAGAGCCGTCAAGCCGCCTTTTCTAGACTCCAAAAACTGTTGGATTTTTAGCTGTGCACGCACCATACGCGATGGCTTTACGTCCTCGGCCAACATACTTTGCGAAAGATCCAAGGCGATGATAACAAGCGATTCCGGGGTAAAAACCGCCTGAGGACGGCGCTCCCACGTGGGGCCAGCCAGAGCAATCGTTGCTGCTAACCAGACGGCGGCCAGAAGGTAAATAGGAAGGGAGGAAGGCTGCTGCTTGCCGCTGATTAACAGCGACAACAGCGATGGATTAATGACGCGCTCGAGGCCGGTGCTTTTTCGCCGCTGATGCCAAAGATAAACACATGATAGCAACAGAGGTAGCGCCGTTAATAAGTACCAGGGACGCAGCCAGTGAAAGTCTAGGAAATTATCCACGTTTAACCGGTCCTCGGAATTCTCAGGTTGGACAGCCATACACGGATAACCGGCAGGATGCTGAGCGCGAGTACAGCGA
>JBLIHY010000055.1:0-15474 GCA_047634655.1 Cellvibrionaceae bacterium | reverse complement strand
TCAGACCGAAGCGATCGATCAGTTCGACTTGCAGTTCGTCGAAGCCGCGCCCAGAGTCGACACTCGATAAACGCTTGTAAATACCGAGTCGGGTGTGAACATCGTGGATGTAGTCATCGGGAATCAGCGCGGCAATATTGAGATTAACCTCCACAGCAGAGGGCTCTAGTTGGATGTCTGCGAGACCTTTTCCCGATTTTAGAGCGTTGACTGTCTGTTCAAGCATTTCCATGTAGAGGCTAAAGCCGATGGTTGTCATCTGACCGCTCTGATCGTCTCCCAGCAATTCGCCAGCGCCGCGTATTTCCAAATCGTGAGTCGCCAGCGTGAAGCCCGCGCCCAAGTCATGGGTGTTGGCGATGACTGCCAGGCGCTTTTCGGCATCGGCAGTCATGGTGTTGGACAGCGGTGTCAGCAGGTAGGCATAGGCCTGGTGATGAGAGCGCCCGACCCGGCCTCGCAACTGGTGCAATTGCGCCAAACCAAATTTATCGGCACGCTCGATCACCATAGTGTTGGCATTGGGGATATCGATGCCGGTTTCAATAATGGTGGTGCATATTAGAATATTGAAGCGTTGGTGATAAAAATCACTCATTACCCGTTCCAGAGAACGCTCTCTCAATTGGCCGTGAGCCACACCGATGCGCGCTTCAGGGATCAGTTCTCGAAGTTCGCTGGCTATTTTCTCAATGGTTTTGACATTATTGTGCAAGTAGTAGACCTGGCCGCCTCTGAGTATCTCTCGCAGAATGGCTTCTTTGACCAGATTGATGTCGTAGGGGCGGACAAAAGTTTTAATAGAAAGCCGTCGCGCCGGGGGTGTGGCGATAATGGATAGATCGCGAATACCATGCATAGCCATATTCAGCGTTCGCGGAATGGGAGTGGCTGTTAGTGTAAGAATATCTATCTCGCTACGCAGCGCTTTTATCGCTTCTTTCTGGCGCACGCCGAAGCGGTGTTCCTCATCGATGATCAATAAGCCCAGAGACTTGAAAGCAAAATCGGTATTCAAAATCTTGTGAGTACCGATCAAGATATCGATTTGGCCTTGATTAATCCTTTGTTCAATATCTTTTACGGCCTTTGGCGTTTTAAAGCGGGAAACCACTTCAATGTTGACGGCCGAATCTGCGAAACGGTCGCGAAAATTATCGTAGTGTTGTTGTGCGAGTAGGGTCGTTGGCACCAGAACCGCCACTTGTTTACTGGCCGCTGTGGCAATGAAAGCCGCGCGCATGGCGACTTCGGTTTTACCAAAACCAACGTCTCCACAGATTAATCGATCCATGGGTTTTCCCGAAACCATATCCTTGATGACCATCTCAATGGCTGTTTGCTGGTCCGGCGTTTCCTCGAAAGGAAAACTTGCGGTGAAGCGCTGGTACTCCAACTCATCGAAAGTGAAGGCGTATCCTTGACGCGCGTCGCGTCGCGCGTAGATCTCCAACAGCTCAGCGGCCACATCGCGAACCTCTCTAGCTGCCTTGTCCTTGGCCTTGCGCCATTGATCATTCCCCAGTTTGTGCAGAGGGGCCAGCGCTTCATCATTGCCCGTATAACGGTTGATCAGATGTAAGTGAGTGACCGGGACATAGAGCTTGGCTTGATCTGAGTATTCGAGTGTCAAGAACTCGTTGGTCTGGTCGTTTACCACGAGAGTACGCAATCCGAGGTAGCGACCGACGCCATGATGGATATGAACCACTGGCGCGCCAATAGTCAGTTCGGTGAGACTTTTGATTAGAGCGGCACCGGGGCTTTGATCGGTTTTCCGCCGCCGCCGCTGGCGAACCTGCTGTCCGAAAAGTTCCGTCTCGGTGACGATCGCCACCTTCGCATCGTCGAGAAGACAACCCTGCTCCAGGGTGCTTTCCACCATCGCGTAATTGACGTCTGTCTGCTCTATAAAAGTTTGCCAGTCACTGAGGATTTCCAAAGGCAATTTTAACGGCTTCAATACGTCTAGGAGCGCCTCGCGGCGACCGGCGGATTCCACGCAAAATAGCAGTCTATAGTCGCTGTTGCGAATAAAATTCTCTACGTTTGACAGCGGTTCTTTGCTGTGGCCATCAATCGCTAGATTTGGCAGGGTAGAACAGGAAAAAATCCGATGTGCGGAGTCTCTATCGTCCACCACGTTGATTTGCTGAAAGCGATTGATCGATTGCATGACCTCGCTTAGTGGGTAGAAAAATTCTGTGGGTTCGAGGACGGGTCGTTGAAGATCGCCACAGCGGCTTTGGTAGCGCTGGTTTATTTCCTGCCAGTAGTGATCACCTGCGGACTCCAGGGGACCCAGGGTCATTATCAAGGCCTCTTTGGGAAGATAATCCAGCAGATTGACAGGGTTCTCAAAGAATAATGGCAGATAATACTCGATGCCTGCCGGAGCCACGCCGTTGCTGACATCCTGGTAGATGGAGCAGTTTCGGTGATCTACGTCAAAGCGTCGATGCCACTGATCGCGAAATAAACGAATATCAGCCTCGCCCATGGGGATCTCGCGAGCGGGGAGCAGAATGACTTCATCCTGTTGCTCAATACTGCGTTGGCTATTTGGATCAAAGGTTCGCAGGCTGTCAATAGTTTCGTCAAACAAGTCGATGCGATAAGGCAGGGCGCTGCCCATGGGGTAGATGTCGAAAAGTGAACCGCGAACCGCAAATTCCCCGTGTTCGTAGACGGTGTCCACGCAACGATAACCGGCCGACTCGAATTCACTGCGCTTTTTTTCGATGTCAAAGGTCTGCTGGCGAGCCAAGACCAGACTGTGGCGAAGCAGATATTCCCTCGGTGGCAGGGGACTCATCAACGTAGTGATTGGAGCCACCACAATGCCTTTTTCGATACGAGTCAGCTGATAGAGGCTGTGTAGCCGAGCAGAAACAATATCATCGTGGGGAGAAAAATGATCGTAGGGTAGCGTCTCCCAATCGGGAAAGTGCAAAACTGGAACCGCGGCTTGTTCATCCATGAAAAATCGCAGTTCTCGTACCAATCGGGCAGCGCTGGTGGTATCTGCAGTCACTACCAGCAAAGGCCTTGTCTGCTGGCCAGTCATGCTGATTGCCAGGGCCTTGGCGCTTCCTACTAAACCCGACCAGCGCTGGCGGTTGCCAATTTTGCCAAGATCAGGTAAATCCAGTGGTGAACAGGTCTGATAACGTTTTAGTGCGTGCGGCATTAGAGTGTACTGAGCTTAAAATGGCAGTATTGTACCTCAATCAAAAGTCCCTTAATCAAAAAAAGCGCTAATACGGGGTTTGAAGCCCAGTCGTGCGAAAAATTAATCTAAGCGGTGAAGGTGTCAGGTTAAGGTATCCTTTAATCTGACAAGCAAGACATAGGGTGTTGGCCGCAGTTGGATAAACCACAATATATTATGCTTTTCTTTCCTAGCGCTGTTTTTCGTTCTATTAGCACTCAAATCCCTTGGCTTGCGAATCAGGTTTCCCCCAATTTCTCTCGAATAAAGTCTAGTGCTATGTCAGCTTCTGTGTAATTTCTCGGAACCGCTAAATATTGTTCATCCAACTGCAACATTAAGCTGGGAAAACCCGACGTGCCTGATTGAACAAATAAATGTTCACACAGAGATAAATCTTCCTCCAACATAAGCTGTGTCTTTTTAGCTTCTAAAGTTTGCCAAAATTGTGTTTTGTCCAAGCCAATTTTTTCAGCGATCTCAACCAGCGTGTCGTTATTTGATGGATTAAGCGCTTCTAGATAATAGGCGTTTTGAATGGCTTCAATCATTGGCCATTCAAACTCGGCGCCCTGTTTTTTTGCGGCCAACACTCCACGACATGCGGGATATGTCGAACGACGAGGTTCGCATTTTCGCCAAAAATCAAAATTAAATTTCGTTTCAGGAATATGCTGTTGAATTTTTTTCCAAGTCTGTTGAATGTATGCTTGCATATGATTCGGCATAGTCTGATCAGAATCAGGGGCTAGGCCACCGAGCACATAAGTAACGTTTAAGTCTTGGGGCAACTGCTGTTGAATTTTTTGCCATACAGGACGAAAGCCCCAACACCAACTGCACATAGGGTCGTGAATGTAATAGAGTGATTTTGTCATTGGTATTAATTTTTCTCTGTTGAAAAAGCTATTTTATTCTATATTTGCCGGCCATGCGTTTTTTCCAGATAGACCAATCGCCCGCGCTCAGCGACGCGTACTTAGCTCAGAGTCTGGTGGCAGGGTTTAATTAGGCTTTACCCCTCGTAAACTACCCGATATATATTTGTGCAGAATGCTGGAGACGAGCGTTTGATAAGGGATGCCCTCGACCAGAGCACGTTTTTGAATGTCGCTGAGGTCGCGACTCGAAACTCAGATATTGATCCGTTTGTCTTTTTTGGATGACGCGTTTTTCAGGACTAACTAATTAGCCCTTGTCAGCTCGGGGCCTAATAAGTAGAATCGCGTTCCCGTCGAGACGCACAGATATCCACTCAAAAAATGTGCAAATTGGGGCTATAGCTCAGCTGGGAGAGCGCTACACTGGCAGTGTAGAGGTCAGCGGTTCGATCCCGCTTAGCTCCACCAATAAAAACAACAGCTTACGTAAATTTAAAGAAATATCTCGCAACAAGGCCGCAGTAACGAGATCAATTGGTTTTTTAACCTAGGACCACGGTTCTGTTGCTGCCATACGCTTTTCTTGTCAAAAAACCGGATCTCTTCGCTGAGTACAGCAGTTGATAGAGTCTCCCCTGTTTTTATTCCCGCCTATATCCGACGATTCCATCCTAAACACCAATTACCTAGCAACCCAGTTCAGATTAATTTTCAAAATTTTTGGTGCGGACATCGGAATCGAAATCAACACAGTCGATCAAATGGGCGCTGAGGGTATTGTAAATTTTGCGAAGATCTGGTTTGCCGATGAGCTACCAGTATTGAGTGCCACCGGTTCTAAAGCTGTTCGCGAGTATCCGGCGTCTATGATGGCTGTTTTTTGCCAATAACGAACTTTTTAAGTATAAGATTGATGGAGGCCAGAACAGTTTTCAATCCTTAGAATCCTGTTCTGGTGAGCACACACGAAAAATTGCTTCGTTTTCGCTTATGCCGTTTATTCTCGAATGTAATCCCTTATCTTACGCGGTTCACTCTCGTACACAGTTGATTCTTGCTATTCTACCTGTCAATACGGACAATGCGCCTTGTCGAAAGCATCGCTAGAAAATATCACTAATAGTTTGCCCATGATTCCTTTATTAACCATCGGACTGAATCACCACACCGCTCCCGTCGAAGTGCGTGAGCGCGTGTCTTTCGCCCCGGAAATTATGGTGTCGGCCTTGCGTGAACTGGTGGCAAATCATCCGGTGGATGAGGCGGCTATCCTATCCACCTGCAATCGCACCGAAATATACATCGCTGCCACCGATCCCACCCTGCTTTGGGAGCCGCTCATTCAATGGCTGGCAAATTACCACGATATAGCTTCGGATAATCTTCGAGACTTTGTCTATTTCCACGAGGGAGAGGCCACTGTTCGTCATATGATTAAGGTGGCTTGCGGCTTGGATTCTATGGTTTTGGGGGAACCGCAGATCCTCGGCCAGATGAAATCCAGCTATGCAGTGGCCCGGGAAGCTGGCGTCCTCGGCTCGGAATTACACAGTGCTTTCCAACGAGTGTTTGGTGCGGCCAAACAGGTGAGAACCAAGACTGCCATTGGTCGCAATCCCGTCTCCGTAGCCTATGCTGCCACTACCCTCGCCGAGCATATTTTCTCCGACTTGCAAGAGAACCAGGCCTTACTGATTGGCGCGGGCGAAACCATTGACCTGGCGGCTCGCCATTTGCGGGAAAAAGGCGTCACTCAGATAGTTTTCGCTAATCGTACGCTCGAGCGCGCGCAAATACTGGCCGACGAATTTTCTGCGAGCGCCATTTTGTTATCGGATATCCCCGAATACCTTCATCGCGCTGATATTATCATATCGTCCACGGCCAGCCAGTTGCCGATACTGGGCAAGGGTGCCGTCGAGTCGGCATTAAGAAAACGCAAGCATAAACCCATGTTCATATTGGATATCGCGGTTCCGCGAGATATCGAACCGCAGGTTGGCGAGTTGAGCAATGTCTATTTATTTACCGTCGATGATTTGCGCGATGTGATCGATGAAAATAAACAAGCGCGCAAGGCTGCCGCGGAAGAAGCGTATCTCATCATCGAGAAACTGGTGGCGGATTATATGCGCGAACGCCGCACGCGATATTCTGTCGCCACGATTAAATCCTATCGAGAATATGCGGATAGGTTAAAAGATGAGTCCCTGCAAAAAGCATTGAAAGCCTTACAAAACGGCAGTGATCCTCAACAAGTCGTTCAGGAGCTGGCAAATCGCCTGACCAATAAACTCTTACACAGCCCGACCCAGCAGCTCAAGCAGGCCAGTGAAACAGGACAGGATCATATCCTGGCCGCATCGCAACAAATCCTCGGTTTCCCGGTTAAGAAAACCGGCCGCTCCAATTAGCGCCTCTCCGAATATTCTCGTTTTTCCAAGAAGCCCTGTTCGGCAAATCGTTATTATTCTCTACAGTCACCTTACTCTCTACAGCCACTATTTCCTATGAAAGATACCATCGTTCAAAAATTAGCAAGCTTGCGAGAACGCCACGAGGAAGTGGGAGCGCTTTTAAGCGATCCGGTGATTATCGCCGATCAAAATCGCTTCCGAGAGCTGTCGCAGGAATACGCCGAGCTCGAGCCCGTGGTGAAGACCTTTTCCGCTTATCAGGCCGCTATCGATAATCGGCGAGAGGCGAAGTTGTTGCAAGAAGACGATGATGCCGAGATGCGCGAAATGGGCCAGGAAGAATATAAGATTGCCGAAACTCAGCTCGCTCGGCTGGAAACGGACTTACAGAAATTACTGTTGCCCAAAGACCCCAACGATCGCAAAAACGTGTTCCTGGAGATCCGTGCTGGAACAGGCGGCGACGAAGCGGCGATTTTTGCCGGAGATCTATTTCGCATGTATAGCCGCTATACTGAAAAGCGTCAGTGGAAGTTAGAAGTTATCAGTGAGAGTACCGGCGAACACGGTGGTTACAAAGAAATTATCTCGCGTATCGTCGGTCAGGGCGCTTACTCCCAGTTAAAATTCGAATCGGGCGCCCACAGGGTACAACGGGTTCCCGAGACGGAATCTCAAGGCCGCATTCACACGTCGGCATGTACAGTGGCCATGTTGCCCGAGGCCGATATCGAGGCCGAGATTGAAATCAATAAAGCCGATCTGCGAATCGATACCTTCCGCGCCAGTGGTGCCGGCGGCCAGCATATCAACAAGACCGATTCGGCTATTCGCCTTACCCATATTCCCAGTGGTATTGTGGTTGAGTGTCAAGATGAGCGCTCCCAGCATAAAAACCGCGCTCGCGCCATGTCGCTACTGGCCGCCCGTCTGCAAAGCGCTAAGGATGAGGCCTCCGCCAAGGAACGCGCCGATGAACGCAAAAGCCTGGTCGGCAGTGGCGATCGCTCAGAACGTATTCGCACCTACAATTATCCGCAGGGAAGGGTCACAGACCATCGTATTAATTTAACGCTCTATAAGTTAAGCGAAGTCATGGGTGGCGGCCTGGGCGAAGTAATACAGCCTTTAATCAATGAGTACCAAGCCGATCAACTGGCGACTTTAGGCAATAGCTGACAGGTGTAGAATTTAAATGGCCACCATCAAATCGGCGCTGGCTTGTGCGGAACAACTGACTGCTGTATCGGACTCGCCGCGGCTGGATGTTGAAGTGTTATTGGCTTACGCCTTAAACCACGATCGAACTTTTCTCTATACTTGGCCGGAATTAACGATCGCCAGTGAGTCATATCGGCGCTTTCAAGCGCTTTTACACCGGCGGCGGATGGGCGAACCCATTGCCTACATCACGGGCGAAAAAGAATTCTGGTCGCTATCGTTAATTGTCGATAACAAAGTGTTGATCCCTCGCCCGGAAACTGAATTATTAGTGGAGATCGCCCTATCTCTGTGGCCCGATGATGGTGAACCAAAGCGGGTGCTCGACTTGGGTACAGGTAGCGGTGCGATAGCTTTAGCCCTGGCCAGTGAGCGTCTCTATTGGCAAATTCTCGGTGTTGAAAAAAATCCCGAGTCCCTGCGGCTCGCACAAAAGAATCTCCAACGGCTATTTTCCACATCCGAGTGTGGGGGTCGTGTAAGCTTTTGCAAAAGCGATTGGTTTTCCACCGTAGACCCTAGCCTATTTGATGTGATCGTCGCGAACCCGCCCTATCTCGATGCCGACGACGAGCATTTGCAACGAGGAGATGTACGTTTTGAGCCGCGAGGCGCACTGGTATCAGAAAACGCCGGTTTGGCAGATCTGGAAGCTATTATTGAAATTGCTCCCGAGTACTTGTCAGCGAGTGGTTGGTTGCTGTTGGAACACGGTTTTCAACAGGCTACAGCCGTTAGGCAACACCTCAGTCAGACCGGATTCAGCCGCTGTTTTACTCGCAGGGATCTATTGGGGCAAGAGCGAGTGAGCGGCGGTCGCTGGCAGATCTGAAGTGTCCTGCTGGCACCGTGTTATAATTTTTTCACCAACTAAAAATTCATAGGTTACTTTTTGTTTAAAAATATTTTTTCGCAATCGTCAAAATCCAAAAGCACTCCAGAAAGTGCTGTAAAAGCCAGTGGAGCCGAACTTTCCACAAAACCAGCGCCTCAACCCAAGCGCCGTCCCAGACGACCGCGTAAAAAAATCTCGAACTGGGACTCATCACAATTCCAAGTTGCGCCCATGCCGGGTAAAACCCGCTTCCACGATCTCGACTTGGCCTTGCCATTAATGCGGGCTATCGCCGATTTAAACTTTGAATACTGCTCTCCCATTCAGGCGCAAACACTGCCAAGTACCCTAAACGGCCTGGACCTGCTGGGAAAAGCGCAAACGGGTACGGGTAAAACAGCGGCTTTTCTCATCGCCATTATCGACGATTTCCTGAAAAATCCGGATAGCGATAAACGCTATGCGCAAGAGGCTCGCGGGCTGATTATTGCACCGACGCGAGAGTTAGTGATGCAAATTGCAGAAGATGCTAAGTTGCTGACCAAGTATACGGATCTGAATGTGCGCGCCCTGGTGGGCGGCATGGACTACGACAAGCAGAAACGCAGCGTCCAAAATCAGTTGGTTGATATCCTAGTAGCCACACCCGGCCGCCTGTTGGACTTTGTCGACAACAAGAATGTGTATTTGGACCAGTTGGAAGTCTTGGTGCTGGATGAAGCCGATCGCATGCTGGATATGGGCTTTATTCCACAGGTGCGGCGCATCATACGCATGACACCCAGGCCTGAAAATCGCCAGACTTTGTTTTTCTCAGCTACGTTTACCGAGGATGTCAGGAGGCTGGCCGAGCAGTGGACCCGTGAGCCCATCAGCGTAGAAATTAAACCTGAACACGTGGCAACGGATACCGTTGAGCAACACGTTTACATTACTTCCGCCGAAGAAAAATTTGCACTGCTCTGTAATATTCTCTCGGATAGCCGTGTCGAGAGCCTCATCATATTTGCCAACCGCCGCGATCAATGCCGCCTGCTGCACCAAAAATTACAGCGAAAGGGTTTTAAAGTGGGTCTGCTCTCCGGTGAAATCCCGCAAAACAAGCGTTTGAAGACTCTCGATGCCTTTAAATCCGGACAACTAAAGATACTTGTCGCGACCGACGTTGCCGGACGCGGTATCCACATTGATGGTGTCAGCCACGTAATAAATTATACCCTGCCGGAAGAAGCCGAGGACTATGTCCATCGCATCGGCCGCACTGGTCGCGCGGGGAATAAGGGAGTCTCAATCAGTTTTGCCTGTGAAGACGATGCTTTTCGTATTCCCGCGATTGAGACCTTGCTGGGCAAACCTATTCGCTGTGAACAACCTCCGGAAAACCACCAGCTCGACGATCGCATCGATTCGGCGAGCAAAGCATCGCCGAGTTGATGGCAAAGGTTATAGCTTGGCCTTTAACCACTGAGAAATATCGTTGATTTCTTCCGCGCAGACGCTGTGGTCCATCGGATAAGAGTGATAGTTAACTGAGTAATTGGCGTCTTCCAGGAGCGCGTGTGCCCGTTGACCCAAACTTTCGGCCACGATGGAATCGTAAAGTCCGTGACCAATAAAAATATTTTGCGCGGCATTAGCGGGGTGGTATTCGATATTTTTGTGAGTAGCAAAATAAGTTGATAAGGCGATAAGCCCTCCCAAACGCCGCGGATAAGTTAGCGCCAACTGATAGCCAACCGCTCCCCCCTGTGAGAAACCCGCAATAAAGATACGATCGCTAGCAATGCCCCGCTGGATCTCTCTATCGATAAATTTGGCGATATCGCCGGCGGAAGTTACGAGCTGTTTGATATCGACGCGACGATCTACATCGTGAGTAATGATATCGTACCAGGCTGGCATCATCAGTCCGCCGTTGATGGTAATCACCCGCTTCGGCGCATGAGGAAAAATAAAACGTATTTCCAAATTTTCAGGTAATTCCAGTTCTGGAATAATGGGTTCAAAATCATGGCCGCTGGCCCCAAGGCCATGTAACCAAATAATACAGGTATTCGGATGGGAGCCGGTTTCAATTTCGATAGCATCTAGCATAGGAAAATAACCCAAAAAAGCTACGGATTATAGCGCATAATTTATTGTATTCGCGGGTTAGTCATTGCTTTGGAGCCGCTTCCAGCGAGTTGATAGGCCATGCCAATTCATAACTGGAACCTGACTCTATCCCAGTTGGCCACCTTCTTCGAAAGCCGGTTTGATGGAGCACTTGATCTATCATCAGATAGATCAAGTGCTGTTACGTTGACACAAAATTTTGAACAGTCTCTTACCTTGTATATTTACTCCAATTAGATATTATTTAGATCAATGAAAAAGACTCTGTCCTTACTTCTAATTGTTTTTCTGGTATCGCCTGCGTTTTTCTCATGGCTGCCTCATGGCTGCCTCATGGCGTGACTCACACCGTATATAACAATAATATCGAGCATCTTTTAGAAGGGAGTCATAAGCATTCACCCCACGAACATAATCACGATAATAATACTGATATTCATATAGGCGATCACCATCCGATACATATCGATGTAGTTACTTATTTCAGTGATTACTTGAATGCCGACTTACAAAGAACAACCCTGAACGCCTTAGACATACCATCATTCGATGTATACGAAGTTGACTTTTTTACGTTGGCCTCAGTCATCGAACCACATCACTACTACGATCTTTCCCTCAGCAAGAGCCGTGTTCCTTTAGATTGGAAAATATCTAGCTCAAGCAATATCCCCCTGTACCTTTCTACTCTGCGTCTGCGGATTTAAACACCCATTCTAAAGACGTATTCACCTGTCTGCCATACGGTAGATACGAATAATTTGTGCGCCTTACATAGTTTTCTAGCCACCGTTATTTTATGAATGGAGAAAGCTCACATGCTTCAATTTTTACAAATATATTCAACAAAAGACCGCCTATGCACCGCTATCGGTTTAGGTCTAATGTTAGTGGGGTTATTCGGGATTATTCCCGATGCTTGGGCTCACGGCGTAACCGTGGGCGACAAGGGGTATATCCAAGAAACCACAGGGATTCATATGATTCCTTTTATTTATCTTGGTGCAAAACACATGATGACGGGCTATGACCATTTGTTATTCCTGCTTGGTGTTGTCTTTTTCCTCTACCGCCTAAAAGACGTGACGATTTATGTGACACTGTTTGCGGTTGGCCATATTGTTACGCTTCTTTCAGGCGTATTAATGGAGATAAGCATTAGTGCATACATTATCGATACCATTATCGGCTTTTCTATTGTTTACAAAGCACTGGATAACATGGGTGCGTATCAACGATGGTTTGGAGTTCAACCCAACACCAAAGCAGTAACCTTCCTATTCGGCTTACTTCATGGTTTTGGTCTAGCAACTAAGATTTTGGAATACGAATTATCGACAGATGGTCTATTAGTTAATTTGATTTTCTTTAACATCGGCGTAGAAATCGGCCAACTTCTGGCATTAGCTGCCATTCTAATTGTCATTACCTATTGGCGTAAATCCGCCAGCTTTCTGCACCACGCCTATAAAGCCAACGCCTTCATAATGATGCTGGGCTTCCTACTAATGGGATACCAAATTACTGGCTATGTCGTTCAATAAATTAACACTCACAAAGATTTAAATAGGAACGTCACAATGTACAACACAAACATACCTTCAGATAGGGAATTGCCCTCCATTTCAAAACTGATTAAATCAACTATTTTAGCGGCTGTTACGGCAGGTATTTTACTCGTTACAGTGGTTATGCCCTCCGAATACGGCATAGACCCCACAGGGCTCGGTGAGATGACCGGACTGAAACGCATGGGAGAAATAAAAATCTCGCTAGCTGAAGAAGCCGAGGCGGATGCGGATGCGGATGCGGATGCAGCTAACATTACTGACGCAACTAAATCTATTGTTGAAGTCGTAGAGACTGAAGCTGTAGAAATACCACCTGTCCCCGCTCCAAATAATACGGCTTACCAAAACCACAAAATGACGTTTACTCTTGCTCCGGATGAGGGTACAGAAGTAAAAGTCACTATGGCGAAGGGAGCGAAAGTTGATTACATTTGGGAAACCAATGGCGGAAAATCAAACTTTGACGTTCACGGTGATTCAAAAAAACTAAAAATTAAATATCACCCCTACTACAAAGGTTCTGATTCAAAACGTGAAGGTACATTAGACGCTGCGTTTGATGGTGGCCACGGCTGGTTTTGGCGTAACCGCACCAAGCAGCCGCTTACCATTACCATCAAAACCAATGGCGAATACACAGATATTAAGCGCTACTAAAACCAAGCAAGGACTGAACAAATGAAAAACTTAAATGTGTGATTCGTAGAACTCCTAAAATCTTTATTTACCTTGCGATTATTCTGATCGCATTGGGGATATTTTTTACGACCATAAGTGGTGATGGTGTCCATAGTCACGGTGATCATGAGCATTAGAAAATCACGCAAAAAAGCGGCTTCGGCCGCTTATAACAAAGGTAATGACTATGTTATTTACTATTATAAAAGTGACTATTGCCGTTTTTGTGATTGCTTTTGCTTCTTGGCTTGTAGGGAAAAAGCCTGAAATGGCAGGTTTTATAACCGCATTGCCATTAGTTTCTATTTTTGCCATCGCATTTGCCTATATGGAACATCAGAACATATCCATAATAAGCCAATACGCGAAAAGTATTATTGTTGCTGTGCCCATCTCATGGCTATTTTTTGCCCCCTTTTTTTTCACAGAAAAATTTGATTTTGGATTTTGGCCAAGCTGGGTATTGGGTTTAGTATTGCTTGTCTGCGGTTATTTTTTACATCAGTGGATTTTAAGGCAGCTTTAATACACAAGGTAGAGTTTTCAGCTGTATTTAAAATACCATCATTTTTATTTGATGCCAAAAAACGTTATATTTAGCCTTCGGTAGAAACTAATTAAGGTAGTCAATATGAGTGGTATTTGTGCAATTTGTTACTAATTTTGCCCCAAGTTTAGTTGTGATTCTTGCGTTGGGGTAAATGACGAGCTTAATTAGCAGAAAAATTTGAGCAGGATCAATAAATATTTTTGCCCAGCTTGATATGCTGAGATAAAATCACATAAAAACATGAGGTGTTCGGGTGAGCGGAAACTTTAATTGATATATCGAAAAGGCATTGCCAAATGCGACCCGAATAAATTTGCCGAAGCAAGAACACGCAGCCCATTTCTGCGGTTCTTGCACTAATTTCATAATGTACTGATTTATCTATTGATTGCTGCCGGTGTGACGTCACCTAAAAGAAAAAGGTACGGCAATGACAAAAAAATCTAGCTTAAAGCGCTCGCTTTCTCTAACCATGGTGGTTCTATATGGGCTAGGTACAACTATAGGTGCGGGAATTTATGCTTTGGTGGGTGAAATTGCGCAGGTTGCTGGATATTTTGCTCCTATTTCTTTCCTGATAGCGTCGATTCTCGCAGGCTTTACAGCCATATCCTTTGCCGAGTTAAGCGGTCGATTTCCCTACGCTGCTGGCGCAGCATTATATATTCAGAATGGGTTTAAATCTCAATCTTTGTCTACCATTATCGGGATTTTGGTAATCATTGCAGGTCTTGTCTCAGCAGCAGCACTGGTTAACGGTTTCGTTGGTTATCTGCATCAATTTGTAGATGTAGATCGACTATTTGCGATTTTACTTGTGACGCTTATACTTTTCGGAATTGCTGCTTTGGGTATTGCAGAATCTGTTGCCATCGCCTGCCTGATTACCATTGTTGAAATAGGCGGGTTGTTGCTAATAATTTTTGTTAGTAACAATGAATTGTCTGACTTTTCTATTAGGTGGAAGGAGCTGATTCCACCGGTAAGCTTTTCTGGTTGGGAAGGTATTTATTTTGGAGCACTCATTTCCTTTTATGCGTATATTGGCTTTGAAGATATGGTCGATATTGCTGAAGAGGTAAAGGATGTAAAACGTAATCTTCCCATCGCTATATTGCTTACACTTGGTATCACTACGCTTCTTTATTTTTTGCTCATGACCACCGTAGTATTATCAATACCACCCGCTGAGCTCGCTTCCCGTGAAGCACCACTTGCATACCTGTATGAATACCATACGGGAAAGCAAGCTGTTGTTATTAGTGTTATTGGTATGTTTGCGGTTATCAATGGTGCATTAATTCAAATAATCATGGCATCACGAGTGCTATATGGGCTAAGTTCGCGCGGGCAACTGCCAAAATTATTAAGCATTATTCATCATCGAACTCGAACACCAATTATTGCTACTGCCGTAGCAGTGGTGATAGTTCTTACGCTGGCACTTATTGGTCGTCTTGCGTCACTTGCTGAAATAACCTCACTCATCATGCTCACTATTTTTTCTGTTGTAAATCTTGCATTGTGGAGAATAAAGCAAGAGAACCCAAACCCTGGTGAAGTTATCATATTTCCATCGTGGATTCCAATTACGGGTTTCTTTGTTAGTTTTGCGTTTGTCTTGGGGAAAGCTATCAGTTATTTGTAATATAATATTTTTAGTTCAAAATATATGGGATAAAGTACGATATATAAAAATATACTTTGCGCTATAGATACCTCACCTGAAAATAAAATAATTTTAGAAAAAAATTTAATAGCCAAAAAAAATTAAAAGAAGAGGTGGCGCGAGAAATCAATGAAATAGCAGCTGACTATAATGTCTTAAAGAAATATCGATATATAAAATTTGGCCAGGCTTATACGAGTATTTGTAATCTTTCTGAGAAAAATACGATAGACCTTATTGTGTTAGGTAGTCATGGAGAATATAGAGTCCGAGCTCTCTTGGACCCTACTGCTAATGGTGTCCTGAATCACGAAAAATGTGATGTA
>JBLIHY010000054.1:0-15811 GCA_047634655.1 Cellvibrionaceae bacterium | reverse complement strand
GTCTTCATGATTTCACTCATCGCCCTCTAGCTGATCTTTCAAAACGTAAACACTCAATTATCATGGGTAGTTTTCACACTTCAAAATAATTAATTATTTGTAAACATATACTTTTTCCCACTGCTGTTCCGTTAACGAGAAGAAAAGTCGGTCTATAATCACCCCATGATTTATAATTTTTTCACCAAAAAACGCTATAAATATAGGATGAAACAGACCATGAGTCATCATAATACCGTTCTTTCACAAATACTAAAATTTAGTACCGAGACATAAATTTGAAACTCTTGCAAAGCACCACCATTCCGGCCGTAGCTTTCGTACGGCATCCCGGTGGTCTCAGTTTGAGTCGCTAACCATCACCCAACTATCTAACCGAAACAGCTTGCGTGACATCGTGGATAACCTATCCGCATAAGCTCATCGTCTTTATCATTTAGGCAGCGCCAAACGGTCACGTTCTAATTTATCGCGGATCAATAAAGACAGGGGTGGACCCACTTGATGACAAACTACCTGACACTCATCAAAGGGTGTTGTTATGAAAGTTAACGGGACAGCAGTGACTTTTTCCGATTTCATAAGAATGGACATACCCTCATTAAAGGGTAGACTTATTATTCTGAGAAAAGTTTAATTATTAGCCCTAATGCCCGAAAGAAAAGCATCGGAGCCCTGTGTGTCAAGCTCCCTCTATACCAGTCTGATTTGAGATAACATCGATTTCAGGGTGACTATTATAGGAGAGAAACATGCCAAAACCTACCACCGATTTACCCGAAACTGAAGTCAAACCGGATCCCATGTCAGAGAAGCGCACGCGCAGAACATTCACACGGGATTATAAACTTAACATTATTCGTAAAGCCGATGCTTGCAAGCACGGCGAGTTGGGTAAGTTATTTCCTCCCGACGACTCAGCTAGGAAAGTGATTTATTTGGCGATTCAGAATGCGTCCAAAAAATGGACCATGCCGATCAGAGATTGGAAGCCTGCACTCAATCGATTTATGATTGAGTTTGAAGACCGATTGGCCGGTTATATTTAAACTTGGCAGTTACACAGAATTATTTACAGGCTCAGCGGACATTTTAATTTTAGACCCCCTACTACTATCAATTAAACTAACGGAAAAATGATGTCGAAAGAATTGGTTAAGTTCGAATTTGAAAAAGAAACAAAAAACAGCGTCAGATATAAAGAAGTTCCGGTCGAAGGTAAAGCCCCGATAGTTGGATCTCTATATGTGCAGAAATGGTTCGCTGGGGACTCAAAATCACTTCAAATAACCATTGAATTAAACACGTAGGAATTAACCATGAGTGCTGAGAGCCATTTCTTTGCTTATATTAGCAAAATACGTTGGGTCATTCGCTGGGGTCTAAAACGCAATGCGATTCCAGAAAATGTGATGGAACATAGCTGGGAAGTTTCGACAATTGCTCACGTGATGGCGCTAATTGGCAACAAACGATTCGGCAAAAAATACGATTCGAATCTCGTTGCAACGACAGCTCTTTATCACGATGTCTCAGAAGTCATTACGGGAGATATGCCAACGCCAATAAAATACCACTCAAAAGGAATGCAGAAAGCGTTCAAAGAAGTTGAGATTCAAGCAGAAAAGGAACTGCTGAGCCTATTGCCCTCTGATCTCCAACCAGACTTTGAGCCCTTGCTCGTTTCATCGTGCCTCCCCGACTATGTGAAAAATCTAATCAAGGGAGCAGATACTATTTCTGCGTATTTGAAATGCCAAGCTGAACTAAAAGCAGGTAACAGTGAGTTTTCCAAAGCAGCCGAGGATATTTCTACGCGCTTGCAAGGATTCAAAATGTCGGAAGTTAATGAGTTTCTGAGATTGTTTGTGCCGAGCTACCAGTTGACCCTAGATGAACTCCTAAATGGAAGTGAAAAGATACGTAATCTTCCACTCCAAAACAACCTGTAGTGATCTAATAGTCCCGGACGCATTAATGAGAGACAATTACCGTCAACCATTGAGGTGTCAATATGAGTCAGAAACGCACCTACAAACACCACTCCCGAGAGTATAAAGGAGAGGCTGTTGCCTTGGTAGCCGATCAAGGTTATTCCGTGCCCAAGGCTTCGGAATCACTGGGCATCAACCCTAATATGCTCTACAAGCGGAAAGAGAAATTTGAAGCTGAAGCTCAGGGCAAGACTCTTGCTGAATCCGAGCGGGATGAGCTCAAACGTTTGCGCCGAGAAAACAAAGAATTGCGCATGGAGAAAGAGATTTTAAAAAAGACCAGTGCCTTCTTTGCGAAAGAAATAAAGTGAAATTTGACTTCATCAAAGCGGAATCCAGATCATACCCTGTAACGGTTTTGTGTCGATTGATGCGGGTTAGTTGCTCAGCGTACTATGATTGGTGCAAGCATCCAGGCGCAATCATTGGTGCAGAGACACTGCACTTACATCGCCTCATGAAGGCTCTCTTTAAGCAGAGTCGTCAGAGTTTAGGAAGCCGTGAAATGATAAAAAAACTGCGTGAAGAAGGCATTACTATTGGCCGTTATAAAGTCCGGCCATCAAGGTTAGGAAAAAGCGTAAGCGCAGTGATTCTGTGGCGGTTAACCTGTTGAATCAAAACTTTGATCCAGTGGGTCCAAACCAGATCTGGGCGGGTGACATTACCTATTTAAAGACAGGTAAAGGTTGGATGTACCTGGCAATTGTGATGGATTTATTTTCGCGACGAATTATTGGTTGGCATATTGATAAGCGGATGACAACGGATCTGATTAGTAAAGCGATGATCAAAGCTTACAACCTGCGTCAACCGCCGAAAGGTTTAGTGTTTCATAGTGATCGTGGATCCCAATACACCAGCCGACGCTTTGGAAAATTATTAACAAGCTATGGTATCCGAGCCAGTATGGGAGAGGTTGGTGCGTGCTGGGACAACGCTGTCGTTGAGCGATTTTTTGGTAGTTTAAAACACGATTGGATATTTAAAATTTTCCAACCGACACGGGATCATATGAGGAATGATGTGACAGCCTACATGAGATACTACAACTCAGATCGCTTGCACACGACGAATAATGATATGTCGCCAGCAAAATACGAAAGGAGTTTTAATCAAGCCGCTTAAATTGATTGAGGCATTTGTGCCGTTTTTTGGCACAAAATCGTCGAGCAATATAAGTGGAATACAAGCGAAGCGTGTGAGTGCTTTTTATAAAAATTATGTGTCCGGGTTTACTTGACCAGAACAATCGGGATGGTCTGGTCATTTAGCTGATAAGACTGGAGGAGAATCAGAAATAAAATGATTACAGAATAAGTGACTTTCACTCTGTAATGATGGGCTATATTTATTAGCCGGATTTTCATATCGAAATCCTTATCGAAGTTTTTAGTAAGCCTACACCAAAAAAACCCCTGGAACTATAATAAAAATCATAAGATGTGACATCATCGACTACATGATCCAGAAGTCTTGGCTCGATGGCTAACTAATTTGCTTATCTCCACTATTACCGGTTGGCTTATCACAACCATCAGGAACCCTACGGTGGTGATCAGACAAAATGATCGCATTCCGCGACAAGCTGGTACTGGACTGGGAACCAGGCGTACTTAATCCTATAAAGGAAGTCACCCTCAAAGATATGCACTGGCGAACATTCAAGCGATTAACTGCTCAACACGATACTTTTGTTAATCTATCTTTGGCAGATTTTGCGATGCGGGTGAGCTTAATAAGTGAATCAATGGGGAATTGGATTTGAGTTCTCGGCGGGGGAACTGAATGAGGGATCTAATTTTTATAAACAATAAAGAACCGATAAAAACAATGAATTAATATAGGGGCTGTCCCAGATAATGCATAAATTGTACTATCCGAGATGGCATGGGTAAGAGTCGACTTAGTCAGGTAAAACAAGATAAATTAATCGAGCATTTTGTTGCTGGAACCACGACACGTTGTGTTTCTGATTTAATTGGCATTAATCGAAAAACCGCGGCGTACTACTACGATCGCTTACGTGAAATTATTAACACACAACTGGAGCAAGAATCTGCTGAACTATTCAGTGATGAGGTCGAAGTTGACGAAAGTTATTTTGGTGGCAGCCGGAAAGGCAAGAGGGGCCGAGGTGCAGCCGGAAAAGTGTCTATTTTCGGTCTTTTAAAGCGGAATGGTAAGGTTTATACGAAAATAATAGCTGACGCTAAATCAGAAACCTTGCTGCCTATTATTGAAGAGAAAGTGGTACCGGATAGTATTGTTTACAGTGATAGTTGGCGCGGATACAACGTGCTTGATGTGTCCGATTTTAAGCACTATCGAATTAACCACACAAAACTATTTGCAGACAAGCAAAATGATATTAAGGATATAGAGAATTTTTGGAATCAAGCAAAACGCCATTTACGCAAATTTAATGGCGTTCCTGGAGATCATTTTGACTTATTTTTGAAGGAGTGTGAGTGGCGTTTTAACAACCCAAAACCAAAGCAGCAATTAATGCAGCTAAAACAATGGGTTAAACAAGAAATGGGCTAGTTATCTGGGACAGCCCCTTACTATATTTATATGGCGGAGAGAGAGGGATTCGAACCCTCGATACCGATCAAGGTATACTCCCTTAGCAGGGGAGCGCCTTCGGCCACTCGGCCATCTCTCCGAATTTTTTTACTACTATAACCCAGCAACTATCTAGTTGATAGATTATGGTACTTAGAATATATAAGCACTATGGATACAGCAGCATTATTCTGAGACCAGTGCTGCGGATCCAAAAAAAATAACTAGCAAAGTCATTTTGTTGCCAAGTTAAGTAAGGCTCCACGAACTAATGCAATCAAAAATAATATTTCGACGTTAATCTTTGTCGGCTTGGTCTTGATGTTCTGTATTACTTTGACTTTGATCATCGGAATTTTTTTCACGCTGGATTCGTTCGTAAATTTCTTCACGATGGACAGCAATATCTTTGGGTGCATTTACACCGATGCGAACTTGGTTGCCTTTAATACCCAAAACAGTGACAGTGACTTCGTCACCGACCATCAAGGTCTCTCCAACGCGGCGGGTTAATATGAGCATGAGTCTCTCCTGTTTACCTGTAAATTTTTTACCATTTGTATATTTTGGAGGTCTGAAGTACATTCTTATAAGTGAGTTATTTCAGACCATGAACATCAATGGCCATATTTTATTGTCATGGTTTTTCTATATCTAAACCGAAAGCCTTATGCAGACTACGCACCGCTAATTCGGTGTAACGCTCATCAATGATGACTGATATCTTAATTTCAGAAGTAGTAATCATTTGGATATTAATATTTTCTTCGGCAAGGGTCTTAAACATGTTGGCGGCAACGCCAGCATGAGAGCGCATACCAACTCCAACAATGGATACCTTTGCAATGGAACCATCGGAAGTTACTTCGCTAGCGCCTAACTGGATCGCCACGATTTTCAATACCGCTTCAGCTCTATCCATTTCACTGCGGTGAACGGTAAAGGTCAGATCAGTAGTATTGTCCGCGGATACATTCTGTACGATGACATCGACTTCAATATTGGCATCTCCCACCGGGGATAAAATCTTGGAGGCGACGCCAGGAGTATCGGGAATGCCCTTTATAGTGACCTTGGCCTCGTCGCGATTAAATGCTATCCCAGAGATAATCGGCTTTTCCATGGTATCCAATTCCTTATCGAGAGTTATTAAGGTTCCAGAACCTTCTTTAAAGCTGTGTAGTACTCTCAAAGGTATATTGTACTTGCCGGCAAATTCGACAGCACGTATTTGTAAAACTTTTGAACCGAGGCTGGCCATCTCCAACATTTCTTCGAAGGTGATTTTATCCAACCGCCGGGCAGTAGATACTACTCTAGGGTCTGTTGTATAGACACCATCGACATCGGTATAAATTTGGCACTCGTCGGCTTTAAGAGCCGCTGCAAGCGCGACCGCTGAAGTGTCGGAACCGCCTCTACCCAGAGTGGTAATATTTCCCGCAGAATCGACTCCCTGAAAACCAGCCACCACCACAACGCGCCCTGCATTTAAATCGGAGACTATGTTGTGATCGTCAATAGACTGAATTCTAGCCTTGGTGTGAGCGGTATCGGTTAATACACGAACCTGCGCGCCAGTATACGAGCGGGCATCACAATTGCGGGATTTAAGTGCCATGCACAGGAGTGCGATAGTCACTTGCTCACCCGTCGATAGCAATACATCCATCTCCCGGGGATCAGGGATTTCCTGCATTTCACTGGCAAGGCCGATTAGACGGTTAGTTTCCCCACTCATGGCGGAAACGACTACCACCACACGGTTGCCCGCTTGACGGCAGGTGGATATCTTTTCAGCAATGGAGTGGATTCGCTCCACAGTACCGACGGAAGTGCCCCCGTACTTTTGAACCAGAAGGCCCATGATTAATCCAGTCCTTAGGAAAGAATATTTTAGTAACTAGACAAGTCCTAAAGGGAAAGCATTTAACACTATTTAGTTATAAATGTTAACCATTATTTGCCGCGGGCTACCCACTCGAGGGTGGCGCTAAAAACTTTATCGATGTTCTGAACGTCGGTTCCCCCACCCTGGGCCAGATCGGCTCGCCCTCCCCCTTTACCACCGACCAAAGGAGCAACTTCTCGCATTAAATCGCCCGCTTTGTAGCGAGCAATCAAATTTTTGGTGACTCCAGCAAGTAAGGAGATTTTTTCATCGTTTACTGTCGCCAGCAAAAAGACTCCACTGCTGAATTCTGCTTTTAAATTATCTCCCAAGTCGCGTAATGTCTTGGCGTCTCCACCCTCCATTAGATGCGTAATGACTTGCACGCCAACAATAGCTTTTGCCTGAGACAATAGATCGCGACTCGCGGTCTTGGCCACTTTGGCGCGTAGAGATCCCAGTTGTCTCTCTTGCAGCTTTATCTGTTGGATGCTCTGTCTCAATTTATCCAAAAAATTATTGGAATTTGCTTTAATAATGGCGGTTGCTTCATTCAGCGTCGATTGCAGTTGGTTAAAAACTGATATCGCGCTTTCTCCCGTCACCGCTTCGACACGACGAATACCAGCGGAAATGCCGGACTCCGAAGCAATATGGAATAGGCCTATATCCCCGGTACGTTCGACGTGAGTGCCGCCGCACAGTTCCACTGAAAAATCATCACCCATACTCAGCAAGCGGACTTCATCGCCATATTTTTCACCAAAAAGCATCATAGCGCCTTTTTCTTCTGCGACGTCTATAGAGCAAATTTGGATGGTGACTGGAGTATTACGGCGAATTTCTCGATTGACCCGCTGTTCAATAGCGCGTAATTGTTGCGGCGTAACTGCTTCGGAGTGTGAGAAATCAAAACGCAGTTTTTCAGAATCCACCAGGGAACCCTTTTGGGTCACGTGTTCACCCAAAATACGGCGCAAGGCAGCGTGTAAGAGATGCGTTGCCGAGTGATTCAGAGCGATGGCTTGTCGCAGTTGATTATCGACATTTGCCGTAAGCTCATCGCCAATTCGAATCAAACCGCTAAGCACCCGCCCAACATGGAGGTGATGGCCCAGGTTTTTCTGGCAGTCGCGCACTTCGAAGCGTTTATCGCCTATTTGAAGATAACCCCCATCACCGACTTGACCTCCAGATTCAGCATAAAAAGGCGTCTGTGAAAGCACAACAATTCCGTCTTGTCCTTCCTCTAATTGCTCGACAGGCTGGTTGTCCTTAAATAAACCGATAACGCTACCTCGATCCACCAGATGATGGTATCCCGAGAAGATAGTCTCACCATCGACGACCAAGCTGGCGGGATCTCCCATAGTAAATTTACCGGCGGTGCGGGCTCGAAGCCGTTGCTGGTCCATTGCTCGCTCGTAGCCTTCCATATCCAAAGTAAGCTGGCGTTCGCGAGCGATATCATTGGTTAAATCTGTGGGAAAACCATAGGTATCGTATAGCGTGAAGATCAATTTTCCTGGAATTACCGAACCGGATAGCGCATCGAGTGCAGATTCCAAAACGGCTAAACCATTTTCCAGAGTCTTTTCAAACTGTCGCTCCTCACTGAGCAGTATTTTTTTGATCCGCGCTTGATTGGTGGTTAACTCCGGGTAAGCCGCCCCCATTTCACCGACCAGAGCCGCCACCAGTTTATGGAAGAACGGCTGCTGCTGACCTAGCTTATGCCCGTGGCGAATGGCGCGACGAATAATACGTCGCAGCACATAGCCACGCCCCTCGTTCGAGGGAACAACACCATCGGCAATCAAAAAGGCACAAGAGCGAATGTGATCGGCAATGACCTGCAAAGACGGATCGCGATTATTTTGCGCATGCGTTTCTTTTGTAACAGCCGCAAGCAAGTTTTGGAAGAGATCGATTTCATAATTACTCTGAACGCCTTGCATAACAGCGGCGACGCGCTCCAGGCCCATTCCGGTATCTACCGATGGTTTGGATAATGATGTCATATCACCATTGGGACCGCGATTGAATTGCATGAAAACGATATTCCAAATCTCGATATAACGATCGCCATCTTCTTCTGCCGTACCCGGGGGACCACCCCAGATTTGCTCGCCGTGATCATAGAAAATTTCTGTGCATGGACCGCAAGGGCCAGTATCCCCCATAGACCAGAAGTTATCGGATTGATAGCGGCCTGCTTTATTGTCGCCAATACGAATAATCCGCGTCTCGGGAACTCCGATATCCTCAAGCCAAATCTGGTAGGCCTCGTGGTCCTCTGCGTAAACAGTGACCGTAAGCTTGTCGGGATTCATATTTAACCACTGTTCACTGGTCAGAAATTCCCAGGCGTAGTGAATTGCATCGCGCTTGAAATAATCGCCGAAGCTGAAATTGCCCAGCATTTCAAAGAAGGTATGGTGGCGGGCCGTATAGCCTACATTTTCCAAATCGTTGTGCTTGCCGCCGGCCCGAACACAGCGCTGTGACGTGGTCGCTCGCAGATAGTCGCGTTTGTCGATGCCTAGAAAAACATCTTTAAATTGCACCATCCCGGCATTGGTGAAAAGTAGAGTTGGATCGTTCTGCGGAACCAGTGAACTACCGGGCAAGCGAATATGTTGTTTGGATTCGAAGAAGCTCAGAAAAGCCTCGCGTATATCCGCGCTGGATTGACTGGATTGATAAGTAGCAGACATAACTAAAGATCGCAGGTAAAAACGCAGGGATTATATAAGACTTGTGAACAAGTTGCCTCAAACAACGACATCTCTGACCAATAATGGAACTGGAGTTGTGGCTTGCATGAGGGTATCAGTGGTTTGGGAATATATGATTAGTAGTGTTCGCCCAGGTGTTTATCAACACTCGCCAATGGCAGATCAAACGCCTCTGCAACCGCTTTGTAAACAATTTGTCCGTTAATGATATTTAGTCCTGACTTTAACTCATTACTTTCTTTACAAGCTCGCTTCCAACCTTTATTCGCAAGCTGAATCGCATAGGTCAACGAAGCATTAGTGAGTGCCTGTGTACTGGTCCAGGGTACCGCTCCCGGTATATTGGCCACGCAGTAGTGGAGGATGTCATCAACAACAAAAGTGGGGTTAGCGTGAGTTGTCGGGGTGCAGGTTTCGATACACCCTCCCTGATCAACGGCCACATCCACTAGGACGCTCCCCGGCTTCATGGTTTTAAGCATATCTCTGGTAATTAAATGCGGCGCCTTGGTACCAGGGATCAGGACTGCGCCAATAACCAGAGAATGATCCCTCAAGGCTTGCCGGATATTGAACTCATTTGACATCAAAGTATGAACATTTGCGGGCATGACATCGTCCAGATAACGCAGTCTGGCAAGGTTAAAATCCATGATGGTGACATCCGCGCCCATTCCTGCAGCCACTTTGGCGGCGTTGGCTCCAACGACACCACCCCCAATGATCAGCACCTTAGCAGGTTGCACCCCGGGAACCCCACCTAGCAGCACACCTTTCCCTCCCGTAGGTTTTTCGAGACATTTGGCACCTTGCTGAACGGCCATCCTGCCAGCCACCTCACTCATGGGCACAAGTAGAGGCAGACTTCCATCTTCCTTTTCTACCGTTTCATAGGCGAGACAAACAGCCTCTCTTTCGATCATCGCCCTAGTGAGGGTCTCTGAGGAAGCAAAATGAAAGTAGGCAAATAGCAGTTGATTGTTTTGAATAAGTTGATATTCGGCTTCGATTGGCTCTTTTACTTTAATGATCATTTCTGATTCAGCATACACAGCCTCAATATCCGGGAGAATGACGGCTCCAGCTTTTTGATAATCCTCATCCGAAAAGCCACTGGCTTCACCAGCGGTCGATTGCACGTATACCGTGTGGTCAAACTTGATGAGTTCGATCGCCCCCGCCGGAGTCAGAGCCACACGATATTCATCACTTTTTATTTCTTTAGGGATACCAATAATCATAGCTATTCTCAAAACATCAAGTGTTATTGAATGGTGGAGTACAAGCGCAAATAATATAGGAAATAGGCTCAAGCCAAACCTTCACCGAAGGTCTTGCCTGCCATAATATGCAAATGAAGATGAAAAACTGTCTGGCCCGCATCAGCGCCATTATTAACAATCACTTTGAAAGCCTCTTCGACGCCAGTCATCCGGGCAATATCCCCGACTTTTAACATCAAATATCCAAGTAATTGACGATCTGCCTCGGTGGCATCAACTAAACGAGGAATGGGTTTTCGGGGAATAAGCAACAAATGGGTTGGAGCTTTGGGGGCAATATCGCGAATACAGATACAATGACTATCTTCATATACTTTATCCGACAAAATATCACCGTTAATTATTTTAGTAAAAATAGTTTCTTTCATAGTAATCTCGACCTTAGTTTACTCGGTTTGACAACAGGGTTTTGAAAACAACGCTATGAGATTCAAGCCTTTGGGGCAGGGATCGATAGCGAACCCGCAACAAATATTCAAAGTACATCGAAAGCCCTAGTGTAGGCTCTGTAATCGTTGCATGAATACTGGGTTGTAAATATAACAAGTTATGCGGCAATGTAGATGTTCCGTAGATTAGTTTAAGGAATCTCTGATCAATTCAGAGAATTCTATCGCACAGAGAAATGCGCTAACCCTAAAAAATGTTGTTGTGTGATTTTATCGACCCGCGCCTGTCCAGGGTGACCGATAATTCGTACAGCACAGTGTTACTAATCCAAATTATCGTAAGATAGAACGCTTTCTTTGAAGTTGCCCTGTCAAAAATGACGGGGCTTTTCTTAGTCTCAAAATTAGCGTTACACTAACTGGCTATTGGATGCTCCGTTATTAATTTGGCTGTCTTCTTTCTGTTTCATTTTATAAATATTACTTACCGAGACTCTCATGAACTTCAACCCCATCACAAAGTGGTTCCCCAAATCACCTCTTCGTCGTTCAGACCCCCTCAGTAATGAGGGCACAAAGATCCATTCGATCAGTAAACGAACGTCGATCTGGATTTATATGAGCCTTTGGTTATTGGTAGTTTATGGCGTATTAATCATTTCTCTGGGGTGGTATTGGAGTCGCGAACCCGCTTTATTATCGCTACTGAATCCCCCCGCAGAAGCAAAGCTTATTCTTATCGATCCCGACGTCATCGGCAGCGTGACGACTGGCAGCCTTATTATGGTTGCCGACACCCTACTCTCTAAGCAAGGCGGCTATCTCGCTAACGATATTTTACCGCCCGGGTTGTTGCTTGATAATATCCCTAACTGGGAATATGGCGTGCTAATTCAAGTGCGCGATCTCAGCAAGGCCTTGCGAGAAGCTTTCAGTCGCTCCCAATCACAATCCACCGAAGATCGCGACCTCACTATCGCCGAACCCCGTTTCAATTTTGGTAACGAGAGTTGGATACTGCCCTCCAGCGAATCGGTCTATCGACAGGGTATTGATGGACTTGAGCGTTATCATTCGCGTCTACTCGATCCCTCGGAGCCTCGCGGGCAGTTTTACGCTCGCGCAGATAACCTAGCATTCTGGTTGGGCAGTGTTGAAAAGCGGCTCGGCAGCTTGTCACAGCGCCTCAGCGCCAGCGTTGGGCAGCGGCGGTTAAATACAGACCTGGCGGGAGAAACTAAAGCCAAACAATCGACATTTTCGTCCAAGCAATTAGAAGTGAAAACGCCCTGGGGAAAAATTGATGACGTCTTCTTCGAGGCTCGAGGGACCACATGGGCGTTGATTCACTTCCTGAGGGCGGTAGACATGGATTTTTCCGAGATTTTGCAAAATAAAAATGCCACGATCAGCCTGCGACAAATCATCCGGGAGTTGGAAGCTACGCAACGGACAATTTACTCTCCCGTCATTTTGAATGGTGGTGGTTTTGGTCTATTTGCCAATCACTCGCTGGTTATGGCCTCCTACATCTCGCGCGCTCACACCGCCATTATCGACTTGCGAGAGTTACTAACCCAGGGGTAAAAGATTTTACTGACGCGCCAGTGACGAGATACGCCTAATGGAACATAGCCAAGCCGCTGGCTTACCAGCGATCGAGAGGCGGCGCGCATTCTCACCAGATTAGACTCAAGCCCGTCGATCTAAAAAACTTCGTGACGCTTGATTGATAGTGCTCGGGGTCTACCAACACAAGGTATGGCAAGCACGGTTACCCGAGTGAAGCGAACATGAAATTGTGGTTTGGGAAAGCGATAGTAAACCCACTGATCGCTACTCACATTTATGAACGATAACTCAAACAGAATCACAGAGAAATAATTGAACCTATTGCGGCTCAGCGTCAGCTCTAACTTGGTTGACGATATTTGATGAACCGACACCGCAGGCAAGAACGGATTTCATCATGGTTTCAACCGACACATTGACAAAGCGAATATTTTCCATACCAACCTGAACCACAAAACCGTTCATAGGACTTGGGCTTGTAGGAATAAATACCGCATAACGATCGTTACCGTATTCATCCATGATGAATCCAAAAAGCTCATTTTGTTCTGTCGTTAAACGGACCAATACCGGTTTGGAGAATTTTTGCTTTCCCTCCGGCTTTAGTTTCGCAAACAATTCGCTCAATAGTTTATAGCCGGGTAAACGACTCAAAAACCAGTATTCCAAGCTTTCATGAACCCATTTTCCCCAGGCGGTTTTTACGGTAATTCCCACGAAAAAACAGGTCAAGAGAACGATCAAGAAGGACAACACCTGAGCCAGATAAACGTTAATCTGAGTTGCCGCAAATAAAATACTCGTGATAGGAGCGATAAGCTGCGCGAGCCACTCCAACAACCAGATAAAAAACTTCACTAAAATTGTGATGGGAAGTATAACAATTAGACCACCGATAACCGTGGTGATAAAAAATTTTTTCAGTCGCTTCATTATTTGCTATTTGCCTTTCATTAATAAAATACGATTAATAGGATACACAGAATGAGTATATGTTCTCGGACACGCGGTTACTAAGCGGTTGGACTTGAAAAATTACGCTATGCTATCGAAGCGTTGGAAGTGGAAAGCTAACTCGAAGCCTAGAGAAATGTTTGCAGTGTATTTAAAGAAACAAAACACCCTTTTTTCGAATTTCAGTAATAATACGCTTTTGTGAAATCGACACCAGAATCCTCATTAAGGTCGCCCTAAAAAAGACGGCATTAGTGCTTTCTCATTGCATAATAATAAATCAGACAATCTTATCGTTTTGGAAAAGTTCCGTCATTTTCACCGATAAAAAATTTCTTCCCATAAATCAACAGGCACAAAAAAATACCGCAAGCAAATGCCCAACTCGCACCTTTAACCACGAGCACCGCGGCAACAACACCCGCAATGCCTAAATCTCGTTGGCTTCGAGCCTCTAAAACCCCAATACGCACACTGACAAAACCCTGGATTAATAGAGTCAAGGCTAGGGCTACACCTAAAATAGGTTGAACCAAACTGACAATGGGCAGCAACAGTAGTCCGGTATTTGTGCCCCAGCGAAAGGAACCCGTTCCCGAAATGAGCGAATGCATCATCGCCCTGCCCTCTTTGTAACGCTCGGTAACAACAACTTGCATCGCTGCCCACAAGGGCCCACACATAGCAACGTCTGGGCCGAAAATACTCATTAAGCTATTGCGGCTACCGAAGAGTAAATGGGCGCGATTGGAATCGTAATCTACCACTTCTTGCCGGCGAATTTTATTCGCATCTCGAACGATAGCTTGTGTTTGCAACACGTCACCAAAGAGCACGACATAGGCCGCGATAACAACAGGGAATGCCGAAATGAAGTAGTTAATAGTGGGGAACCCTAAGCCAAAAACCGTGTATCCATTAATTAGGGCGGAAAAATCGGGTTGAGTAAACCCCCACTTCACCCTAGCAAATTCAGATTCTCCGAATAGTGGAGCAATCAAAATGGCCAGGACGATGATAGGGAAAATACCCAATTTACCAAGGATCCTGCACCATCTTGAACGTTTTTTTAACGCCGTAAAGTGCGGTGAAAAAATCAAATAGAAGGCCAAGCCCACCGCGATGCTAATCGTTAAAGGGAACTGATCAAAGCGGCCACCTTCTTGCATCACCAAGGTAACTGCCGTGATGCCCGCTCCCATAATAATTCCCGATTTAATCGCCGAGGGAATAAAGCCAACCACACGGTTAGCCAGTCCGGTGATACCCAGCAGAATGGACAATAATCCCAACGATAGCTGGAAGGCTATTAATGCATACATACGGGCCTCTCCCTCGGGGAAACTGGCCACATAAGCGATCAGCAGAGGAATCGCCGGCGTAATCCATCCTGGGATAACGGGATCTCCAAGAAGATGATGCAACAAATATAACCAGCCATTAAGCATCACCACCGCTAAGGCCGCTTCGAAAGGCATACCCAACAAATCGGTCATCAAAGGAATAGCGGCAAGATCGACAGCGCACAACAGTAATCCCTGAAAATAGTCTGGCCATTCAATCGGATAATGTACGAACGGTAAGCGTAAAACAAATGGCCCGAAACGGGGGGGCGTTTTAAAGGTTTTTCCCTTATCTTTAGATCCGTGAGTTGGCATCAGAATGACTCCCGGCCCATGAGAGCGGCCCTTTTATTTGAAAGTTTCTCGAGGTAGTCTGCCAAATATATGGGGAATCCCTTTTAATATCAAATCGAGGAATCCCTATAATATAGTTATTGGAATTTCCTCAATAACGTATTGTTAACCTACATTCAGCTTTTCAAATTTTGCAGATAATCTACGAGATCATGAATACTGGTAGAAGGGTTATCGGTACGATTGTCTTTTGCATGTTTCAGGGATATAGCGGCATTTCCTTTTGCAAACTCGATTTTCGAAGACAGGGATAGAAATATATTGTTATTACCTTTTTCATAGTCAGGCATCACTTTTTTAAGCTCTCTCAAAACCTCACCACCGACACTCAACTTTCCTGTGGTAGCGTATGGCCGCCGCGCTGTATATTTAAAGTGCAAAAGAAGCCAATATTCAAAACAAGGCACCGACACAGCAGCATAAAAAATATCTCTAGGGTTGCGTTCAGATATTCTTCTTACTGTTTTATCATAAGTTTCATGAGTATCTCTATCAAAAACACAGTAAACTCGATCATAGGGATCTCCGTTTTTCTCTTCCGTCTCCCAAAGCTCGATAGCTCGCTCATAAACACTTTTAGGGCTTGATCCGCATGTGCCGTCAACTTCTACATTTGCAGTATTTATTTTATAAAATTGAATACACTCATTAAAATAATTAGGCTCTGTCTTTTCCCCTTCGCAAACGATTAAAACCTTGTCATAGGATGAGCGTTTAGCTTTTGG
>JBLIHY010000053.1:0-16266 GCA_047634655.1 Cellvibrionaceae bacterium | reverse complement strand
GGCGATGGCAAAACCCCGCAATGCATCGACCCATAGTAAGCGTTTGGTGAATTCTTTGGATTTCATAGTAGTTATTGATCGACCTGATTATTGATTGACCTAGTTATTGATCGACGATTAATTCACCTCGTTTAGGGGACGCTGCCCTCGAGTACTCGGGAGAGCATCATATACGATTTTGCAAGTTTCATATTGTTTGCCCAGGGGCCTTCTCGCCGCCTTTAACTGTCTTCAAAACTGTCTCCAATCCCGCGCTCTTTAGTAAAACACACGGCCTTTCAATAAAGCGTATGGTTTGCTAGTAACGCTCGGTGTCAAAAAGGACAGTTCTCAGTGTGGTTGAACGTTCGGTCGCTGGCGCTTGCTTGAAAGTGTCACTAGGTTAAAATCACCGGCTTTCTGACCAGCGAGCGATCCGACACCGTTATGGAAATAAACCCATTTGTTACCACCCTAAACCAGCTGAAAGAACGCACCGATGTGCTCAGGGGGTATCTTTGACTACGATAGCAAGAAGGAAAAATTGGTTGAGGTGCAACTGCAATTGGCGGAGCCAGAGGTGTGGAATGATCAGCGTCGCGCCCAGAATTTAGGCCGCGAGCGCTCCTCCCTCGAAATGATTGTTAAGACCATCGATGATCTGGATCAGGGGGTTTCCGACACGCTCGAATTGTTGCTGATGATTGCCGAGGAGGGGGATGAGTCGTCGCTGATCGAAATTCAGCGGGATATCGATCGTCTCAACGGCCATTTGTCGACTCTGGAGTTTCGCCGTATGTTCTCCGGTGAAACCGATCCCAATAATGCTTTTCTCGAGATCCAGTCCGGCTCTGGCGGCACCGAGGCCCAGGACTGGGCCGAAATGGTTCTGCGCATGTATCTGCGCTGGGGAGACGACAAAGGATTTAAGACGACTCTGGAGGAAGTTTCCCCGGGAGACGTCGCCGGCATTAAAAGCGCCACCATCCATTTTGAAGGCGATTACGCTTTTGGCTGGTTGCGCACCGAAACCGGGGTTCATCGCTTGGTTCGCAAATCGCCTTTTGATTCCGGCAGTCGCCGCCATACATCCTTCTGTTCCGTATTCGTTTCCCCGGAAATTGATGACGATTTCGAAATCGAGATTGATAAGTCGGAAATTCGCGAGGATACTTATCGCGCTTCTGGTGCCGGGGGGCAGCATATTAATAAAACCGATTCGGCAGTGCGGCTGACTCACGAATCCAGTGGCATTGTGGTTCAATGCCAAAGCCAACGCTCTCAGCATCAAAACCGCGATGCCGCCTGGAAGATGTTGCGCGCGAAGCTCTACGAACAGGAGATGCTCAAGCGCAGTGCCGAAAAACAGGCCATGGAAGACAACAAGGCTGATATCGGATGGGGCAGTCAGATACGCTCTTACGTGCTCGACGATCAGCGTATCAAAGATTTACGTACCGGCGTTCAGACCAGTAACTGCCAGTCAGTTCTCGATGGTAATTTGAATCTATTTATTGAAGCCAGCCTAAAATCTGGCCTTTAAACGTAAATGCTGTAGTACTAATCCCAGGCCCAGGTATTTGGGCGCGCACGAGCTCTCGACAGGGACCTTCGAATTCAAGCACTCAACTCATCAAACTTATCCAAGAGAATCTATGTCAGACCAACAAAAAGAAAATCATCTAATCACTGAGCGCCGCGAAAAGCTCACAACGATTCGAGCCCAAGGCGTGGCTTTTCCCAACGAAATCGTTCGCGAGCACAAGGCGGAGGATTTGCAAGTCAAATACGGCGATCAAAGTAAGGAAGCGCTGGAGGCTCTGGATCAACAAGTGTCAGTCGCTGGGCGCATAATGATCAAGCGGGGCGCTTTCATGGTTTTACAGGACGTCAGTGGCCGTATCCAACTGTATGCCAGTAAAGCGATTCAACAGCGGTTGAAGCAAACGACCGGACTGTGGGATATAGGAGATATTGTTAGTGTGTCTGGCGCTTTACACAAGTCGGGCAAAGGCGATCTCTACGTCAACATGGAATCTTTTCAGTTGTTGACCAAGTCTTTGCGGCCGCTGCCCGATAAATATCACGGCTTGGTGGATCAAGAGCTGCGCTATCGCCAGCGTTACGTCGATTTAATCGTCAATCCCGAAGTACGCGAGACGTTTAAAATTCGCACCAAAATAATCAACTTCATACGCAGCTACTTAAATGGTCGCGATTTTCTGGAAGTTGAAACTCCCATGCTACAGATTATTCCAGGTGGCGCGACCGCGCGACCTTTCGCGACACACCACAATGCTTTGGATGTAGATATGTATCTTCGTATTGCTCCAGAGCTTTATCTGAAACGTCTGGTGGTCGGCGGCTTCGAGCGTGTGTACGAAATCAATCGTAGTTTTCGCAATGAGGGTTTATCGACCCGGCACAACCCGGAATTCACCATGCTGGAGTTTTATTGGGCCTACGCGAATTACGAAGACTTAATAAGTTTGACTGAAGATCTGCTGCGACAATTGGTGAAAACGGTATTGGGATCGACAACAGTTATGAGTACCGTCAAAAATGCTGAGGGAGAAGTTGTCCGGGAAAAAGTCTATGACTTTAGTGGCAATTTTGCACGTATGACGATGTTCAACTCAATACTACATTTCAATCCGGATGCCTCGGCAGAAGTATTAGCCGACGAAAGTGCTGCGCGTTCGCTCGCCGAGGATTTACATATTCCGCTTAAGGAATCATGGGGTCTCGGTAAAGTCCAAACGGAAATCTTCGAAAAAACCGTCGAGCACCGATTAGATAACCCTACTTTTATCACCGAGTACCCCGTCGAGGTATCTCCTCTGGCTCGGCCCAACGATGGCAACCCCTTTGTCAGTGATCGCTTTGAATTCTTTGTAGGTGGTCACGAAATTGCCAATGGTTTCTCGGAGTTAAACGATGCCGAAGAACAGTCGCAGCGTTTTCTACAGCAGGCGCGGGAAAAAGACAGTGGCGATGATGAGGCGATGCACTATGACGCCGACTATATCCGAGCTCTTGAGTACGGTTTGCCGCCAACGGCCGGTGAGGGGATTGGCATTGATCGCCTAGTTATGCTGCTAACGAATTCTCCTTCTATCCGCGATGTATTGCTATTTCCGCATATGCGACCGGAATAGTATGGAGATGAGGTGTAGGGCTTTGGGGTCGCCATCGTTTTTTGGAAGGTTGCTCACTGAGAGCTAATCCAAAAAATACAAGCGAATACAAATGTGGCGATAATTATGACGGCAGCGATGGCGTCTACCCGGCTATCGGCTTTGTTTTCTGTGTTGGTTTGCTCATCCATAGAAATGTACCTCGTGGTTCTGTATTCAGTTATCTCTGAAAAAATACTTCCAGTGCTTTGTTATACATCACAGGGATGTGGTGAATAGAGCGGTCGATTTCGATTTGTTGGCATTTTTATTTTTCACGGCGGCTTATTCAGCCAGTGGGCAAGCTACTTTGGCTCGTGCGCCGACTGGATTTAATTATCTCGAGAACTATGTGTTTGCCCACATTGTGAAGTCTAAGCATGAGCTTAATAAAATAATAGTACTTAATAGCTGGTTCTAGTTAAGCGTTTTTTAGAGTTGATTATTTATTATCAGTCCACTGATTGTTAACTTAGGCCGAACTAAGGTGCACAAGCCATTAATTGGCGACTGCTTGTTTTGTCAAAGTCACCTGAAAACAATAAGTCGTGTTCTAGCTATCACATTTATTTTACTGACTGGTGCGAGTGATCACTGTTGTAGCTTTTTTTATATAACTTTTTTATACGCGCCATCCAAATAAACCAATGGGTCTAGCGGTTTGTCCGATAAAGTAATTTCATTAATTCGGCCAACAATGATGTCGTGAGTACCGTATTTGAACGTATCGTTGTCGACCTCGCAAAAGAAAGTCACTTCCGAATCTTCCAAATAGGGCAAATCAAAATCGGGATGTCGAGTCCACTGCCCTTCGTTAAAGCGGTCTTCTCCTGCATCTTTCTGGGCACACAAATTGGAAACGTTTTGCTGGTGATTGCCGAGTACGTTTACGGCAAAGGCTTGCCCCTTATCAAGAACGGATAATATCCCGGCATTTGTATTTACACACATTAACAATGAAGCTGGATTGTCACTCAGGGAAGTAACAGAAGAGGCTGTCATTGCATAGCGGACGCCGTTTTTTTGACTGCTAATTACCGAAATGCCAGAGGCAAGTCGTCTCATCCCCAGGCGAAAGTGCTTTGCCAAACTCATAGAAATACCTTAATAATTTAAGTAGCCATGAATTATGCTTGACCTGAAAAAAACAAGCAATCTCTAGATTAATCTAGCCGGAGATCTTGGTGATTCAGTGCGGTGGGCGTCTCAGGCTTATCCGAGATGAGTCGGCAAGTTATCGTTTTAGCAGCAAACTTATTAAAAATAGCGAACTGCTGCAACCGACAATGGAAGGCCCAGCAGGAGTATTCCAAAACAGGGAAGCCAAGAGACCCCCAATAACAGAAAAGATAGCGACTACACCGGCGAATAACACCATCGCCTCGGGAGTTTTTGCCAACTGGCGGCCAGTTGCTGCTGGAATGATCAGTAGGGCGGTAATCAATAAAACACCGACAACCTGAATGGCGAAAGCAACGGTCAAAGCCAATATCAATAAGAGCAACAGACGCATTCGTCTGACGGAGACCCCCTCAACTTGGGCTATTTCGGGGCTAACGGTCATCGACAGCAGCGGATTCCAGAAGCGCCAGATAAGCCCGGTACTCAGAACAACTAAGCTGTATATCAGAAAAACGTCCTGCCAGGTTGTCGTCAAGATATCGCCGAGCAGGTAGGCATTGAGGTCTAAACGTCCGGCATCAAAAAAACTGGTGAGAATCAAGCCGAAGGCCAGGGCGCTGTGAGAGATGATACCCAGCATAGTGTCAGTGGGTAATTTTTGCTGGGTCTGCCACAGTAACAAAGCCAGCGCCACTAGCACGCAGACAACGGCAACACCGATCTGACTATTGATGGATAATAATAAGCCGAAGGCAACGCCCAGAAGAGCGGAGTGAGCCAGAGTGTCGCCGAAGTAAGCCAAACGCTGCCAAATGATGAAGGCGCCTAGTGGTGCGGCAATCATTGCCACTCCGACGCCTGCCAAAAGTGCTAGTACCAGGAATTCCATGGGCGCTAGCTACTTGTCTGGCTCAGAGACATCGACCACCGCGCCATCGAGATCATGCTGGTGGTCGTGACGATGGGTATAAGCGGCCAGATTATTTGCAGTATCGCCGAATAATTCCAGGTAGGCGGGGTGTGTGCCGACGCTTTCCGGGCGACCGTGACAACAAACGTGTTGGTTTAAGCAAATGACGTGATCGGTGGCAGCCATGACTAAATGTAAATCATGCGAGACCATCAATACGGCACAGTCAAGCTCATCTCTAAAATCGGCGATAAGCTGGTAGAGCTGACTCTGACCGCTAACATCTACTCCTTGTGCCGGCTCGTCCAGGGCGAGCAGTTGCGGTTTTTGTAACAGGGCTCGAGCTAGCAGCACTCTCTGGAGCTCTCCGCCAGATAAGGTTTGCAGAGAGTTACCCAGTAAGTGCTCGACGCCGCAGCGCTTGAAAATGTATCCCATGTCATCCCATTGGTTCTTTACCAGACCAAAGAAGCGTTTGACCGTCAGTGGCAACAGTGGATTAATCTGAAGTTTTTGCGGCATGTAGCCAATATTTAACTTGGGCTGCCGGGTGATTTTGCCGCTGCTGATGGCGCGAAGACCGAGCAAGACGTTAACCAAGCTGGTTTTACCTGCACCGTTAGGTCCAATCAATGTGATAATTTCACCGGGGTGAATGGATAAGTTGATGTCGCGTAGCAGTTCTTGATTTCCATCTTTCAGACTAATGGCTTCTGCTCGAATGAGTACGGATTTATTCACGATTAGCAATTTTTCTGTAGTCGATGTATTTGCGGCCATTGGTATATTTGCGACCATTGTTGCCGCCGGTTCGAAGTCGATCCAACGGACTTTACGTTTTGAGGCAAAACGTTGTCACTGCTCTTTGCTTGGGTAACTGCATGCACAAGTTAATGGAGCTCCAAAATGTTATAGTGGGAGACATTCTAACCTGAAAAGTGCATATGCAAGATTGGTTTGCGGCGCGGAGTCTATGTCCGTGTTAACTCGGCAATACCTCATTTTAGTTGACGGGCTCTTCTCAGTTAATTATTGGATGCAGTCACATCACTGGCCCAGAGCTTACCGATTTATCGGGAGCATGTTTAAGCAGCGACCGGTTGCCCTGGAACTAGAATATAGCAAAGGGCATTCTGTTTACGTAAGCCCGATGAAATCGAGAAGTTTGATCCAAACAAGTGCCTCATAGTATATGTTTTATGCTTTCTAGCAAAACTCCACAGTGAAGAATATGACCAACAAGCAAAAGAATTACATTCCCTTACATTTGGTTTTTACGGCTTTGTTATTGTCGTCCACCGGCGCATTGTCCCAGACTCAGGTATTGGTTAGCATTCGCCCTCTGGCGTTACTCGTCCAAGATTTAGTGCTAAGCGGGGACAGTGTTGAACAACTGCTTCCGACCACAGCATCGCCCCATCACTATGCACTGAACATTTCCGATCGTCAGAAAATTGCAGAGGCGGATTTAGTTTTCTGGATTGGACCTGAACTCGAAAGTTTTCTGCGTAAAGCGCTGTCTAATCATCCGCGAATATCGACGCTTAGTAGGCTGAACACATTGGTGTGGGCGCCTGCGCTGCAGGCTGATTCAAGGCAAAACCACCACGACCACAGCGGACGCGATTACCACCTTTGGCTGAATCCTCTGAACTTAATGGCGCTTGCCAGAGCGATTACCGACGACCTGATAGCACGATCGCCCGAGCGAGCGGCAGCCTACGAAAATCGCCTGGCGCGGCTTCTCGATCGCTTAGCTCGTGTCGATCGAGAGCTTGTGGAGCAACTGGCAGCAGTCAGAGACAAGCCATTTATTGTCCTGCATCCAGCCTATGATCACTTCATAGAGCACTATGAGTTAACCCAAGTGGACTACGTAGTGAAAATACCCGGCGCCAGTTTAAGTGCCAAACATCGTTATAAGTTACAAAAATTAGAAGAGATAGTTTGTATCTTTGGTGAAGAAGGTCAGAGACCCAAGCGCCTAGAGCAGCTGTCGAAGCAGTTAAATGTTCGGGCAATAATCTTGGACCCCTTGGGAGTCAATGTCGACGACGATGAGGGCGTAGATACCTTGTTGCGCAAAATGGGGGAGCAGTTTCATAACTGTTTGTCGCCACAGTAAGGATTGGGGGGGGTTGTCGCCGAACAGGCGATTAAGGACGAGAGAGAGGGGCTGCTGAGAAGGTAGCCGATGACGAATTAAAAAAGGCCTGCACTACGTCAAACTTGCAAGTAGGAGAGAAGTTAGTGCAGGCCAAAAAAGACTATAATCGTCTGATGACTAAAGCAGATCGAATACTAGCGAAATTTATTTTGCAGTGCAATATAAATTTATGATCACCCTAGCAATTCACCGTTTTAACGTTGGGCGGGAAGGTTGAATAGACCTCCCGGAGATTCGCTTTGCAAATAGATTTGATTGTCTGGCGACACTTTTTCCGATTAGTCTCTGGTCCTGTCCAGGCGTGTGTCCCTCCGCGCAATACCGTGAAAAATATACTTCCGCTCAAGGTGAAAACCGCTTAAATGCTCTTGAAAAAATAAGGTTAACGGAGTGAGGGCTGCCAGCTCCAGAGTCTCAATTGATGGGAAATCTCAATGATGAAATCAATGCAAATAACTCCACTCATCCTTGTGGACGGTTCTTCTTACCTATACCGAGCTTACCATGCACTGCCGGAACTGAGCACTTCCAACGGTCAACCAACTGGCGCCGTTCGCGGTGTGATTTCTATGTTGCGCCGCCTTCAAAAAGATTATCCGGACAGTCAAATAGTCATGATTTTTGACGCCAAGGGCAAGACTTTCCGCGATACTCTATTTGCTCAATATAAAGCTCACAGGCCACCAATGCCGGATGATTTGCGAGCGCAAGTACAGCCGATCTACGACATCCTCAAAGCCATGGGCCTACCGTTGTTAGTCGAAGCCGGTGTAGAGGCCGATGATGTTATTGGCACGTTGACCAAGCGGGCGACTGCTGCCAAACAGCCCGTGGTTATCTCCACGGGCGATAAAGACATGGCGCAGTTAGTGGACGACCAAGTGACTCTGATAAATACCATGACCAATAAGTTTCTCGATCGAGATGGCGTCATAGAGAAATTTGGCATTCCACCTGAGTTGGTTGTCGACTACCTGGCATTGACAGGCGACAAGGTCGATAACATTCCTGGAGTCCCGGGTGTGGGTGAAAAGACGGCGCGAGCGCTGATCCAGGGCCTGGGCAGTCTCGATGAAATCTACGATAACCTGGATGCAATCAAAGAGCTGTCCTTTCGTGGCGCTAAAACCATGGCCGATAAAATCAGAGCCCACGAAGATCAAGCGCGATTGTCTTATCAGCTGGCTACCATTAAGACCGATGTTGCTCTGGATTACAGTTACGAACAATTACAAGTCTCGGCTGCAGATACTAGCGCCTTGTTGAATCTCTATCGCGAACTGGAGTTCAAAGGCTGGATGGTTGAGCTGGAAAGCCAACCGGAGAATAGTAAAACATCTGATAATCGTTCTGCCGACGATGGAGATAAACCCGATACCGATAAGCCCGTTAATTACGACGTTGTCTTTACCAAAGCGGTCTTCGAGCGCTGGTTGGAAAAGCTGGCGCAAGCTGAGTACTTTGCTGTCGATACAGAAACCACCAGTTTGAATTATATGCAGGCGCAGATTGTGGGGATATCCTTGGCGATAAAGCCCGGCGAAGCGGTCTATATTCCCTGCGCACATCGCTATCTGGACGCTCCCGAGCAGCTCGATATCGATTGGGTGTTGAATCGGTTAAAGCCCCTGTTAGAGGACCCTAACGTCGTTAAGGTCGGGCAAAACCTCAAATACGATCGCAGTGTTTTGCTTAACCACGGCATTCAACTCCGGGGTATCGTTTTTGATACGATGTTGGAATCCTATGTGCTTAACGCTACCGCTACTCGTCACGACATGGATAGCTTGGCTCAATTTTATCTAAATAAAGATACTATTCATTACAACGACATTGCCGGCAAGGGGGCCAAACAACTGAGTTTTGATCAAATCGACATCGAACAGGCGGCCCCTTATGCAGCAGAGGATGCTGACATCACCCTACAGCTGCACCAAAAACTGATGCCACAGCTATCTAAAAATACCCGTCTCCAGTCGGTTTTTAGTCACATTGAAATGCCCTTAGTACCCGTCTTGTCCGCCATCGAGCGCAACGGCGCTTTGGTTGACGCTGAGCTTCTGGGTCGGCATAGCCAGCAATTGGGCGAGCGTTTACTCGAGCTCGAACAAAAAGCTCACGAATTGGCGGGCGAAACCTTTAATCTCGATTCCACTAAGCAATTGGGTGGCATCTTGTTTGAAAAGCTCAAACTCCCGGTTATCAAGAAGACCCCCAAGGGGTCGCCTTCGACCGCAGAGGCTGTTCTGCATGAGTTAGCTCTGGATTACCCGCTTCCAGAGGTGTTGATGGAATATCGAGTCTTGTCCAAACTGAAATCCACCTATGCCGATAAACTGCCGCGTATGATTAATCCACAGACGCAACGGGTGCATACTTCTTACCACCAGGCGGTCACGGCAACGGGACGGCTATCCTCTTCTGACCCTAATCTGCAAAATATTCCTATCCGAACGGCAGAGGGAAGGCGTATCCGCCAAGCCTTTGTTGCACCGGAGGGATATCGCATCGTCGCGGCAGACTACTCTCAGATCGAGTTGCGGATTATGGCGCATTTATCCGCTGACTCCGGGCTAATAGAGGCTTTTAAACAAAATCTCGACATCCACAGAGCCACCGCTGCTGAAGTCTTTGAAGTTGAACTGGAGCAAGTGAGCTCCGAACAGCGCCGCAGCGCCAAAGCTATTAATTTTGGTCTAATTTATGGCATGTCAGCTTTTGGTCTAGCCAAGCAACTGCGGATCGGGCGCAACGATGCTCAGCAATACATCAACCGCTACTTTGAGCGATATCCTGGCGTACAGAATTATATGCAACAAACTCGCGAAACTGCTGCTGCTCAAGGGTATGTTGAGACGCTCTCCGGTCGCCGCTTGTATCTGCCTGAAATTAATGCCCGTAATAGCCTGCGTCGACAATCGGCCGAGCGCGCCGCTATTAACGCGCCGATGCAGGGCACGGCTGCCGATATCATTAAGATAGCGATGATCGCGGTCGATAACTGGTTGCGCGAGGAGGTCGTGGATGCTCGCATAATCATGCAGGTTCACGACGAGCTGGTGTTTGAAGTCAATAGCGATTTAGTGCAAGCCACCATGCCGAAACTTTGTCGATTGATGTCCGAGGCAATGGATTTATCTGTGCCCCTGTTGGTGGAGGCTGGTGTCGGCAGCAACTGGGATGAAGCCCACTAGGCCAAATAAAATCAACTTATAAACCATTGATTGAGTTTGCAAGATTGATCAGTCGATACTAACTGCAATTTACGCAGCGCTGCTGGCGCTGGAGATTTTAGACAAAAGCGATCTTTTAACTCGCAAAGAGCAGAAGTGATTTCCTTGTTGTCTTTGCGCAGATAAAAAAATTCCAGATTAAAGAGAAAAAATTAAATTTTTTGGGAACTTTACGAAATTTTGCCAGTCCGAATATGTGAACCTTGAATAGAACTCCCTTTGTGCCTTACAAGATCCCCAATCATTTAGGCTGCAGCCCGGTAAACCCGGGCTTTTTTATGCCCTAAAGGTAGGTGACGCCATTTAATAGAGGTAAGGGTCGCGTCGTCTCAGTAGGGAGGAGCTCTTCAAAGTCCCCACTGGCATTCGATGAGTCGAATTAACTCGATGAGAGAAATTAGTATACTGATACCTAATTATGCGAGGTTCGATCAAAGCACGATCCCACCCGGATTTATGCGAAGACATGAAAATTAAAGGCGTTTTCCTCCCAGGCTAACATCGAGACTAGTCATATATATCCGCACAGCGTTCAAGAAACCATTTCATTGAATCACGGTAGTACAGTACGTATGTACTTTCACCTATAATGCCCAACTTTTCACCAACATCAACACGTGATCCATTTTGAATAAGATTCAGTCCATCCGCGGTATGAGTGATCTTTTACCGCAAGATTCTCCACAGTGGCGATATTGCGAATCCCAGGTTATTGCCTGTCTGCAGTCTTATGATTATCGGGAAATTCGCTTCCCCATTCTCGAAAAGACCGAACTCTTCAAACGTTCTATCGGTGAAGTCACTGATATTGTTGAAAAAGAAATGTATACCTTTACAGATCGCAACGGCGACAGTCTTAGTCTGCGTCCCGAAGGCACCGCCTCCTGTGTTCGCGCCTGTGAGCAGCACGGCTTACTATACAATCAAACGCAAAAATTGTGGTACAACGGCCCCATGTTTCGTCACGAGAGGCCGCAGAAGGGCCGCTTGCGACAATTTCATCAAGTTGGTGTTGAAGCCTTTGGTTTTGAGGGGCCGGATATTGATGCTGAATTGATACTGATGACCGCCCGATTGTGGAAATCTCTGGAATTAGATGGCCTTATCACTCTCGAAATTAACTCCATCGGCACTGTCGAGTCCCGCAGTCGGTATCAGCGAGAGCTCGTGGAGTTTTTAACTGCGGTAAAAAGCGAGTTGGATGAAGATAGCCAGCGCCGCCTGGATACCAATCCTCTGAGAATTCTCGATAGCAAGGTGCCAGCGACTCAAGCTCTGTTGGCAGAGGCCCCGGAACTGAGTGATTACCTGGATGAAGGTGCCTGTCAGCATTTCGAAAAACTTAAAGCTATTCTGGATGAGACAGGCTTGACTTACCGGGTCAACCCTCGCTTGGTTCGCGGCCTCGATTATTACAACTATACTGTCTTTGAATGGGTTACCGAGCAATTGGGCGCCCAAGGTACTGTTTGCGCAGGCGGGCGCTACAATGGACTGGTTGAGCAACTTGGCGGCCGGCCGACACCAGCAGTCGGGTTCGCCATGGGTATTGAGCGTCTTGTTCTGTTGCTACAAAAACAGCAAGCGCAATTCAAATCGGTAAAATCTTCGCCGGATATTTACCTGCTAGCGGTTGATGAAGTCAGCGCTTACACACTTTTTGTGGCAGAAATCCTCCGAGATCATTGCCCACAACTGAGGATACAGAGTCACTTCGGGGGCGGTAGTTTTAAAAATAAAATGAAAAAAGCCGATAAAAGTGGAGCAACTTTTGCGCTAATTATCGGTGAAGATGAGGTTTCTCAGCGTCGTGTAATCTTGAAATATTTAAGAGAAGATCAAGCTCAGGAACACTTATCATTAGACCAACTTGTCGAGAGGCTAATCAGTTAGACTCAGACTCGATGATAATGCGGTGATCCGCACTGAAAAATCCGAGTATTTTTCAATACAGACCGAATTGCGATTAATTTGGCGATTAACACTGTTGGATTAATAATAGACAGTCAATGAACTAATAGGAGTTTCACCGTGGCGCAACAGCTAAGTGATGAAGAGCAACTGCAAGTACTGAAAAATTGGTGGAACAAAAATGGCAGTTTTCTGATTGCCGGATTAGCCCTGGCTGTTTCCGCATTTTTCGGCTGGCAGTGGTGGCAGAGCTATCGGGAAGGCTATGCTCTCGAAGCTTCAGCAATATATATAGAGTTGATAGAGACCGTTTCTAGTTTTGAAACAGAGACAGAGCAAATCAATGAGAGTGACTACGCCACCGCTAAATATTTAGTAGAGCAACTTCAAAACGATTATCACCGTTCGATGTACGCTGTTAATGCCTCTCTGCTGGTGGCCAAATTAGCCGTTGACCGATCGGATTTAGAGACCGCCGAAGCCGAGTTGCTGAAAGCGCTTGAATTTAGCGACGATGATACCAACCCGCTGGTAAGACTTCGGCTCGCTAAGGTTCTCTTCGCCCAACAGAAATATGATCAGGCACTGACTTATGTCAGTGATGAGCCCGAGGATGCCACTACAGAACAGGCAATGGATTATTTATTTATCGCCCTGCGAGGAGACATCCAAGCCGCGAGAGGTAACAACCAGGCCGCTCGCGCCGCTTATCAGCAAGCGATAGAGGCCATGCAAATGGATAATAGCCAGCAGAGACGTTTGTTAGAAATCAAGCTGTCCAACCTGGCCGTGGAGGATGATTCTTGATTCCATCTTATCTCAGGATAATTACCTTGTTTATGGCCACTTTACTGATTCTACAGAGTTGTTCCTGGTTTGGTGGCGACAAGGAAAAGTCTTATAATGAACTGGCACCCCTGGCCAAAAAGGTCCAAATCCGCGAGCGTTGGCACCAGTCTGTTGGCTCCGGTGCTGGGGAGCTCCATCGGATCATGGCACCAGTGGTTACGTCGGATACGGTCTACGCAAATGACTACAAAGGCAAAGTGTTTGCGTTTGACCGGGAGACGGGTGAGCGGCTTTGGCGAAAGTCCTTGAATTTGGAAGTGGCAACGGGTGTTGGCGTTGCCGGTGGGTTGGTTTTAGTCGGCTCCCTTGATGGTGATATTGTTGCCCTGAGTGACCAGACTGGCGAGGAGCGATGGCGAGTAAATATTACCAGTGAAGTACTCTCTCCGCCGCAAAGCAACGGCCCGGTGGTCGTCATTCAGACCAACGATGGTAAACTGATCGGCCTCAACTCCAAAAATGGCGAGGTTATCTGGACCTATTCCATTCAGCTACCTATCCTAACTTTGCGTGGTACGGCTACTCCACAGGTTTTGGGACCCAATATTATTACTGGTTTTGCCAACGGCAAGTTGGTGGCCTTATCGGCGGTAGATGGTTCGCCTTACTGGGAGCGACGTATTGCCAGACCTCAAGGGCGTTCTGATATTGAGCGCGTGGTTGATATCGATGGCACCCCTGTGATCGCCGACGGTCTAATTTATGCTACCAGTTACAACGGTAATCTGACGGCGCTCAGCCCGCGAGGGGAGACCCGCTGGTCTGAGCGTTCTTCCAGTTACAGTAGTCCCGTGGTGATAAATGGCCGGGTCTATGTGACCACGGCAGATGGCTACATTCGCGCTTTCGATGCCGATAATGGTCAAATTCTCTGGGAAAATACCGTTCTATATGGCCGCAAACTGACGGCACCTCAAAGTCTGGCTGGCTTTCTGGTCACGGCAGATTTTGAGGGTTATGTTCATGTCATCGATCCCGAAGCTGGCCTCATCTTGGATCGTTTCCGTGTCGATAGCAAAGGTGTTCGATCGCCGATGGTATCGGATGGAACTTACCTTTATGTTATGGGTAACGATGGAAAATTGGTTTCTATCACTGTTTATTTATTAGGGGATTGACCGATGCTACCGGTAATCACATTAGTAGGCCGCCCCAATGTGGGAAAATCTACACTTTTTAATCGATTGACTCGCAGTCGCGATGCCTTGGTGGCCAATATTGCGAGTCTGACACGGGACCGTCAGTACGGCGAAGCAGAGTGGGGCGATCAACGTTTACTTTGCGTTGATACGGCGGGACTCGCTAATAATGACGAGGGTGTCGATATTGAGATGGTCCAGCAGTCCCATGTGGCTATCAAAGAAGCTCATTTGATACTCTTTTTAGTGGACTGCCGGGCGGGCTTAACCGCGGCTGATCAAAGTATTGCCGATCTTCTGCGTATTTCTGGCAAACCAGTAATTCTGGTCGCCAATAAAATCGATGGCGGTGATCATAACCTTGTCACGGCGCCCTTTTTTGAGCTGGGCTTCGCACGACTCTGCCCTATCACGGCAACTCAGGGACGAGGGATCCGCCATTTGATGGAGCAGGTGAGCAGCTTGCTACAGCAACAATACGATGACGATATTTTTGGCTCGGACCCTCACGCTGCTCTTCCAGGAATCAAGATGGCTGTAGTCGGTCGACCCAACGTCGGTAAATCCACTTTAGTCAATCGTATGTTGGGGCAAAATCGTCTGGTTGTTTTTGATATGCCTGGAACGACTCGCGATAGTGTGTACATTCAATATCAACACGATAATAAACCTTATACCCTGATCGATACGGCTGGTATACGGCGACGAAAAAGTGTTACTGAAAGCCTTGAAAAGTTCTCCATAGTCAAGACTTTGCAGGCCATTGAAGACGCTAATGTAGTTATTTTACTGATCGATGCTTGTGATGGCGTTGTCGATCAAGACCTGCACTTGATGGATCATGTAATTGATGCGGGGCGCGCGTTGGTCATCGCTATTAACAAGTGGGATGGCCTGCCCCAGGAAGCTAAACAGCAGATCAAACACTCACTTCATCGGCGTTTACACTTTGCAGATTTTGCTAAAATACACTTTATCTCAGCACTCCATGGAACCGGGGTGGGACACTTGTATCAATCGATTGATCAAGCCTATCAATCAGCCACAAAACGCTTTTCGACCAATAATCTCACCAAAATCTTGCAGATAGCCGTGTCCGACCACCAGCCTCCGATGGTCCGTGGTCACCGGATCAAACTGCGGTATGCGCATCCAGGTGGCCATAATCCACCAATTATCGTCATTCACGGCAATCAGACCGAGGCTGTACCGGGTCATTATGCTCGCTACCTGGAAAAAACTTTTCGCCGTCTTTTACAACTTCAGGGTACCCCGATCAAACTGCAATTCAGATCTACTGATAACCCCTACGCTAGTAATAAAGCGGGTGGTAATCGAAATGTGGCTGTTCGTCAAAAGGTTCGTAAGAATACCGTCAACAAAATAAATAAAACTAACCCTAACCCAAAAAAGGGAAGGCGGCGTGTTTGAGACAATTTTTTAGAATAATTCAGGCGAGGAAAAGTTGGAGATGAGGCGGAGGCTACCGTAAAAGCCAATTGTGTTAACTGAATTGCCATCGATTCTTTAGACACCAACCAGTCTCTGCTCGTGCTGCTCTTCATACTCTATCGGTGACAGCTGATTATTGAAACCATGTCGCCGCTTGCTGTTATAAAACAGTTCAATGTAATCGAAGATATCACTGCGCGCTTCTTCACGTGTCGTATAGACCTTTCGCCGAATTCGCTCCCGCTTTAACCGCTGAAAAAAACTCTCCGCTACCGCATTATCATGGCAGTTACCGCGACGGCTCATGCTGCCTTCAAGGCCGTTCAGG
>JBLIHY010000052.1:0-16329 GCA_047634655.1 Cellvibrionaceae bacterium | reverse complement strand
TTCAGTTTTTTTGTCGTCGCCAGGGCTCCCATCGCGGCGTAACCTTCGATGATCTCGGGAAGAATCGGAGCCTCGCTGCTACTGACCATCACCACTCGACGGCGACCGGTGCGAATATCGTCGACACCAGCTTTGAGGTTAAAGAGAAAACTGGCACAAGCGCCAGCAATACTCGCCGTTGATCCTAAATTGCCGAGGACGTAAGCGTTGATAAAGTCCGAGGGCATGGAACTCAAACCCAGCGTTAGTTGTTTAGCAGACACCCGTTTGCCCTTTAGGCGTGCCTGTAAAAGGCCACCACAACCGCTGTTGTCCAACTGAGTCATAACACTAGAGCTGTAAGCCCCAATCTCGTTTGGAGAGACAAGCGATAGCACTTGTTGCCAATCCATGCCGGTGGAATTGAGAGCGTCGGATGCCCCGAGAATTGCCAACTGAAGACCCCGGGGATGAAAGCGTGAAGGGTAAAGCTCGACGGGATTAAAACCTTCGGGTAATTGGGCCGCTACCTCGACCTCCGAAGCAATAGGAACACTGAAGAGAGCACTAGCCTCACCATTGATCTCGACGCGAACATGGCGGCCATCGATATCGGTAATATGCCAGTCTTTTGGCAAGTTATCAGGCAAGTTCCATTTTGGCAGGTCAAATCGCAACGGAGCATTTTGTCTGTTGTCGAAAGTGGCGGACAAATGAGCTGGGATCTGTTCAACATCAAAATGACTGCTGCTGATTTTACGGATCAGCGTATTGTCGAGGATACTCTGGCGGTAGTTGGCTGCAACTTGATCCTGCGTCAAAGAACCTCCTTGGTGATTTTGATAACCGCCATTTTTTGCTTTGACGAGCCCCATCATCACAGCCAAACCTACAAGTGTTTCCTGCTGTTTAACAGTACTCAACGAATCCAATATCGTGCGTTGGTACGATTGATGGAAGGAACTGCGGCCCGCGGCGTTGTAACCGCCAAAGCCAACAATTAGAGGTAAACGCGTCATGATATCTTTACCGGCCAACTTAAAAGGTATCAGTGCAATTGGACATTCAGCATATGCACTGGATAGATGATTTAATTTAAGAGTGTAAGCGAGTTTTTCAGGGTAAAATATGATAAAAAGGCCAAGTTTAATTGTTTTTTAGCCAAACATGCCCCGAGTTCTCTTTCTACTAACCGAACAAATGCTAGCTACCAGCGTTACTTTACCGATGGAAATGCTGTGTGCCGCTAATGCCATGTGTCGGCAATCGCAAGCAAAGGCAGTTTTTTCGATAGAAACGGTAGCGGTTTCCAGCAAGCCTATTGTTTGCCATACCGGCATGGTGTTTTCAGCGCAAAAAACCGTTGACGAGTGCGACTTTGCAGATCTTATCTATCTACCAGCACTGTGGCGCAACCCTCAAAAGGTAATTACGCGCAATCCCGGTTTGTTAGCGTGGTTGCGGCGGCACTTTGAAAATGGTGCGATTCTCAGCGGTGTGGGCACCGGTTGCTGTCTGTTGGCCGCCAGTGGACTTCTCGACAATAAACCGGCTACGACTCACTGGTATTATTTTGATCGCTTTCAAAAACATTACCCAGCGGTTCAACTCAAGCGGCAACACTTCATTACTCGGGGGGGAAATATTTACTGCGCCGCCAGTGTGAATTCCCTGGCGGATTTAACGGTCCACTTTATCCAGCGTTTCTGCAATCGCTCGGTGGCACAATATGTACAAAGGCATTTTTCTCACGAAATCCGTAAAGCTTACGATAGTATCAGCTATCTGGAGGACAGTAATACCAATCATCCAGACGAAAATATTTTACAAGCACAATCGTGGCTAAAGAGTAATATCGCCAAGACCATCAGTATCGAGGAACTTGCTAACTTTTGTGGAATGAGCACGAGGAACTTCACTCGCCGTTTTAAAGCGGCTACAGGCAAAACACCTCTACAGTACACAAATGAATTGCGTTTAAGTGTGGCTCGGGAATTATTGCAGGCGAGTAATTTAAGTATTGGAGAAATTGCCGATAAAGCAGGTTTTGGCAATCCGAGTCATTTTTCACGGGTCTTTCGACGATCACTGTCCATTTCACCGCGAGAGTACCGCGCTACTGTGCGAGCCAAATTATTTACAGATCAAATAAAATAATATGCCTTTCCATAAAAACAACAATCCAACGAAGATACAAAGCGAATCTTAAGAAATCAGCTTCAAAAGAAACGTTATTTTCATTGGACAGAAGCTTCACTTGTTCCGTTATCGGATATACGTTCTGACTGAATTTGGCAAAGACTCGCTGTGCCAGAAGTAATTGAATTGAGAGATCAGTAAGAGCCGAGCAAGCCATATTAAGTTGTTATAAATGAAAGCCCACCACCCAAATGTTATTTGAGTGGTGGGCTTATTGCCAGATTTGAATCGACTTAACTACTGCTGGACTGCAAAGCTTCCGTTAGCGCAGCCTCTATCTCATCAGCACTCACACCCTCTCTTTGCGACAGCTGTTGTTCGCGTTTGCGACGACGCTCATTGTGGTAAGCCAAGCCTGTACCGGCAGGAATAAGCCGACCGACGACTACATTTTCCTTAAGACCGCGCAGACCGTCTTTTTTGCCGGTTACCGCAGCCTCCGTTAGCACCCGTGTAGTTTCCTGGAAGGACGCTGCGGAGATAAACGATTCCGTCGCCAGAGAAGCTTTAGTAATACCTAATAACTGCCGCTCAAATCGAGCTATTTGTTTACTTTCTTCGCGCAAACCTTTGTTAGATTCGAGAATTTGGTTGTATTCAATCTGCTCGCCTTTAACATAGGTGGATTCACCCATCCCGGTAATTTCAACTTTGCGCAACATTTGGCGAAGAATAGTCTCGATGTGTTTGTCGTTAATTTTCACACCCTGTAAGCGATAAACGTCCTGGATTTCATTGGTAATGTAGTGCGTTAAAACCTCTACGCCTTTCAGTCGCAGAATATCGTGTGGATTACTTGGACCATCGGAGACAACCTCACCTTTGGCAACTTGTTCACCTTCGAATACCGTCAACTTGCGATGTTTGGGGATCAGCTCTTCGTAATGCGTAGAACCGTCTTCCAGTGGCTTGCCATCTGTCGGGGTAATCATCAAGCGCACTTTACCCTTGGTTTCTTTACCAAAACTAACTAGCCCGGACATCTCAGCCAAAATGGCGGGTTCCTTCGGCTTCCGCGCTTCAAATAGATCGGCTACACGCGGCAGACCACCAGTGATATCACGGGTTTTCGAGCTCGCTTGTGGGATCCGCGCAATAATGTCTCCCAAACCAATTTCATCGCCATCATTCAGACTGACAATTGCTTTGGATGGCAGCATGTAGTGAGCGGGTGCGTTGCCATTGGCTAGCGTAAGTTCTTTGCCATTATCATCCAGCAAGGTAATCGCCGGCTTCAAATCCTTACCCGCCGCCGGGCGCTCTGATGAATCCATGACTTCAATCGATGTGAGGCCTGTCAATTCATCGGTCTGGCGGCGAATAGATAGACCATCCTCCATGCCAGAAAAGGAGATTTTACCTGCCACTTCTGAAACGATGGGGTGGGTATGGGGATCCCACTTGGCAACGATCATACCGCCATTGACGTGGTCTCCATCTTTAACAGAGATAACCGCTCCATATGGAAGCTTGTAACGTTCGCGCTCGCGACCAGCGCCGTCGGCAACGGCTAATTGGCCAGAACGCGATACTGCGACAAAGTGACCATTAGCATTTTCAACCAGCTTGACATTTTGTAAGCGGATTTCTCCGGGTTGTTTGACTTGGACGCTGTCGGTGGCCGAGGAGCGACTGGCGGCACCGCCAATGTGAAAAGTACGCATAGTCAGCTGAGTACCGGGCTCGCCAATAGACTGTGCGGCAATAACACCGACCGCTTCACCAACATTGACTATATGACCACGGGCCAGGTCGCGACCATAACAGGTAGAACAAATACCGTGTCGAGTAATACAAGTGATGGGCGAGCGCACGATAATTTCATCTATACTCATGGCTTCTATTTTTTCGACGAGACCTTCATCGACTATAACCCCTGCTTCTACCAAGACTTCATTGGTGATTGAGTCCAAGATATCATTTGCGATTACTCGACCAAGGACACGAGCACCCAGAGTTTCAATAATATCGCCACCCTCAATCACCGGCGTCATTGTCAGGCCTTGCTCGGTGCCACAGTCATGTTCCGTGACAACCAAATCCTGAGCGACATCCACCAAGCGGCGGGTTAGGTAACCCGAGTTAGCTGTTTTAAGTGCTGTATCTGCCAAGCCCTTGCGAGCGCCGTGGGTAGAGATGAAGTATTGCAGTACATTCAGGCCTTCGCGGAAGTTGGCGGTGATTGGTGTTTCAATAATTGAGCCATCGGGCCGCGCCATCAGGCCTCGCATACCGGCTAGCTGTCGGATCTGGGCAGGCGAGCCGCGAGCGCCAGAGTCTGCATACATATAGACCGAGTTGTAGGAGTCCTGTTCTTCTTCTTCTCCCATCTTGTTGGTGACCGACTCCTTGGAAATACCATCCATCATTGATTTGGCAACCAAGTCATTGGCGCGTGACCAGATATCGATTACCTTGTTGTATTTTTCACCTTGGGTCACCAGACCGGAAGCAAACTGGCTTTCAATTTCTTTTACTTCGCTATCTGCTCGCGCAACGATATCGCTCTTGTCTTCGGGGATGGCAAAATCATTTACGCCAATCGAAGCTCCCGATCGAGTGGAGAAATAATAACCCATATACATTAACTGATCGGCGAAAATAACCGTTGCCTTTAGACCCACAACGCGATAGCAATAATTGATCGATGCAGAAATTACCTTTTTGACCATGGGGCGATTGACGTGATCAAAGGGGATCCCGGTTGGCAGGATTTCCCACAACAAGATGCGACCAACAGTGGTGTCGACCAGTTCCGTTTGCTTGTGCTCGCCATCTTTGTCGATAACTGTTTGGGAAATACGCGCTTTAATGCGCGCCTGCAAATCTACCTGTCCAGAGTAATAGGCACGAGAGACTTCCGCCTCATCGGCAAAGACCATCCCCTCGCCTTTGGCGTTGGTACGCTCCCGAGTCATCCAGTAGAGGCCCAGCACTACGTCCTGAGAAGGAACGATAATGGGTTCACCAGAGGCCGGCGACAGGATATTATTGGTCGACATCATTAAAGCGCGGGCTTCCAATTGGGCTTCAATGGTAAGCGGCACGTGTACCGCCATCTGGTCGCCATCAAAGTCCGCGTTATAAGCAGTACAGACCAGTGGGTGCAGTTGAATGGCTTTACCTTCAATTAGCACTGGCTCAAAGGCCTGAATGCCCAGCCTATGGAGCGTTGGCGCGCGGTTGAGTAAAACAGGGTGCTCGCGGATGACACCATCGAGAATATCCCAAACGATCGGTTCTTCACGCTCTACCATTTTTTTGGCAGCCTTGATGGTTGTCGCCAGACCACGCAGTTCAAGCTTGCTAAAAATGAAAGGCTTGAATAATTCCAGAGCCATTTTTTTAGGCAGGCCACATTGGTGAAGGCGTAAGGTTGGTCCGGTAACGATGACCGAGCGACCTGAATAATCGACGCGTTTCCCCAGTAGGTTCTGGCGGAATCGACCTTGCTTACCCTTGATCATGTCTGCCAACGACTTCAGCGGGCGCTTGTTAGAACCCGTGATAGCCCGACCGCGTCGACCATTATCTAACAAGGCATCGACCGACTCTTGGAGCATGCGTTTTTCATTGCGCACGATGATGTCGGGAGCATTGAGATCCAGCAATCGTTTCAGACGATTATTGCGGTTGATCACTCGGCGGTAGAGGTCGTTAAGATCGGAAGTCGCGAAACGCCCACCATCTAGCGGAACCAAAGGCCGGAGATCAGGCGGTAAAATGGGCAGTACTTCCATGATCATCCACTCGGGATCATTGCCTGAGAAGTAGAACGCCTCTAGAAGCTTCAGACGCTTGGAGAATTTTTTAATTTTGGTCTCCGACTTGGTCGCCGGGATCTCTTCGCGCAGACGGTTTACTTCCTCTTCAAGATTGATATCGCGCATCAGATATTGAATGGCTTCGGCACCCATTTTGGCTTCGAACTCGTCGGGGAATTCCTCCATCGCCTCAAAGTATTCTTCGTCCGTCAATAGCTGACCCTTTTCCAGAGTAGTCATACCTGGATCGGTGACTACATAGGACTCAAAATAAAGAATGCGTTCAATACTGCGCAAAGTCATATCCAGCAGCAGGCCTATGCGGCTGGGTAGCGACTTCAGAAACCAGATATGAGCCACGGGACTCGCCAGCTCAATATGGCCCATGCGCTCGCGACGCACTTTCGATAAAGTGACTTCGACTCCGCATTTTTCGCAGATGATGCCGCGGTGCTTCATGCGCTTGTACTTGCCACATAAACACTCGTAATCTTTAATGGGACCAAAGATCTTGGCACAGAAAAGCCCTTCGCGCTCGGGTTTGAAAGTGCGGTAATTGATCGTCTCGGGTTTTTTTACTTCACCGAACGACCAGGAACGTATCATCTGGGGCGATGCCAGACTAATACGTATCGAATCAAACTCTTCGTTTTGTCCCTGGGACTTCAATAAATTGAGTAAGTCTTTCAAGAATCTTCCTCCAATTTGGGGCTAGTTATCGGTGCTTCGATTGCTAACATTTTCTTGCACTTCGTGGACGGGCCACCTTGGCTTATCGAAAACCAATGTAGTGGACGCTGATTTAGACGTCGTTTTCGAGCTCCATATTAATACCAAGCGAACGTATTTCTTTCACTAACACATTAAAGGATTCCGGCATGCCAGGCTCCATACGGTGATCGCCATCTACGATATTTTTGTACATTTTCGTGCGGCCAGCGACATCGTCCGATTTGACTGTCAACATTTCCTGCAAGGTGTAGGCGGCACCGTACGCTTCCAATGCCCAAACTTCCATTTCACCAAAACGCTGTCCGCCGAATTGCGCTTTGCCACCGAGGGGTTGCTGGGTGACTAGGCTGTATGAACCTGTAGAACGAGCGTGCATTTTATCGTCCACCAAGTGATTGAGTTTAAGCATATACATATAGCCGACGGTAACGGGGCGACTGAAGACATCGCCAGTACGGCCATCGTATAGGGTTATTTGACCGGATTCGGGCAACCCTGCCAATACCAGCAGTTGTTTAATTTCCGTTTCCTTGGCGCCATCGAAAACACGAGTAGCCATGGGAACACCGGAGCGTAGATTTTTAGCCAACTCGAGAATTTCTGCATCCGAGAAACTACCCAGATCTTCTTTATCCTCGGATTCACCCGTTTTATTGTAAATTACTTCTAGAAATTCGCGGATGTCATTAACCGCTCTCTGCTGGCGAATCATGTCATCAATTTTGCGGCCGAGACCTCTGGAAGCCAAACCCAAATGGGTTTCGAGTACCTGTCCAACATTCATGCGGGAAGGAACCCCCAGTGGATTAAGTACGATATCAATGGGATCTCCATTCTCATCAAAGGGCATATCCTCCACCGGCATAATTACTGAAATTACCCCTTTGTTTCCGTGTCTGCCAGCCATCTTGTCACCAGGCTGGATACGGCGCTTAACTGCCAGATACACTTTGACAATTTTCAGGACGCCGGGAGCCAAATCATCTCCCGTTTGCAACTTGCCTTTCTTGTCTTCAAAACGCCCATCGAGAATCTTGCGGCGCTCTTCCAGTTGTTGAGCAGTCCGGTCTAACTGTTCGTTAAGTGCATCTTCCTCCATTCGCAGATTAAACCATTGATCTTTTTGCAATTCTTCCAGAATTTCGATCGTGAGAGTTGTGCCTTTTTTGATGCGATTACCACTTACAACCTTCTTGCCGACCAAGGCAGACTGCAGTCGCTCATAGGTGGCTCGCTCGACAATGCGATACTCTTCGTCGAGATCCTTGCGAATTTGCTCCAACTGTATGGCTTCAATATTTTTAGAACGGTTATCCTTCTCTAAGCCATCTCGGGTAAATACCTGAACGTCAATTACCGCACCTTTGGTACTGGACGGTACACGCAGTGAAGTATCTTTTACATCGGAGGCTTTTTCGCCAAAAATAGCGCGCAACAGCTTTTCTTCCGGTGTCAGCTGGGTTTCGCCTTTTGGAGTCACTTTACCCACCAAGATATCGCCGGGGCTGACTTCTGCTCCGATATATACAATCCCGGAATCATCCAACTTCGAAAGCGCACCTTCGCCGACGTTAGGGATATCGTCAGTAATTTCTTCGCTGCCCAACTTAGTATCTCGGGCAATGCAAGTCAGCTCCTGAATATGAATAGTGGTGAAGCGGTCTTCTCTCACCACGCGCTCGGAAACTAGGATGGAGTCTTCAAAGTTGTATCCATTCCAGGGCATGAACGCGATACGCATATTCTGGCCCAAGGCCAGTTCGCCTATATCTACAGAAGGTCCATCGGCTAGAATATCACCGCGGGCAATCTTGTCGCCAACATTGACAATGGGACGTTGGTTAATACACGTATTCTGATTGGAGCGAACGTACTTGGTGAGGTTATAAATATCCACGCCGGCATCGCCAGATTCGGTTTCCCCGTCATTGGCTCTCACTGTGATGCGAGCGGCATCGACGCGCTCGATGACACCGCCGCGTTTCGCCACGACACAAACTCCTGAATCCTGAGCTACTGTGCGCTCCATACCCGTGCCGACCAGCGGTTTTTCCGGAATCAAGGTTGGCACTGCCTGGCGTTGCATGTTGGAGCCCATCAGAGCTCGGTTGGCATCGTCGTGTTCCAGGAAGGGGATCAACGAGGCAGCGATGGAAACTACCTGTCGGGGCGAAACATCCATGTATTGGACATCTTCTGGTGTCTTGAGGGTAAACTCATTCATGTAGCGGACGGAAACCAATTCTTCAATCAAATTACTTTTTCCATCCACCTGAGCGGAAGCCTGCGCGATGACATATTCCGACTCGTTAATGGCCGAAAGATAGTCTATTTCTTGGGTGACCTTACCATCGACGACACGACGATAGGGGGTTTCCAGAAAACCGTAATTATTGGTGCGAGCGTAGGTCGCCAGGGAGTTGATCAGACCAATGTTTGGCCCCTCGGGGGTTTCAATAGGACAGACGCGACCGTAGTGTGTTGGGTGGACGTCGCGAACTTCAAAGCCAGCGCGCTCGCGAGTCAAGCCTCCGGGACCCAGAGCAGAGACGCGACGTTTATGGGTAATTTCCGATAGCGGATTATTTTGGTCCATAAACTGTGACAGCTGAGAGGAACCAAAAAATTCTTTGATGGCTGCCGAAACGGGTTTGGCATTTACCATGTCCTGTGGCATCAGACCCTCTGATTCCGCGACAGACAAACGGTCTTTTACTGCGCGCTCAACACGCACTAGACCGACGCGAAACTGGTTTTCAGCCATTTCGCCAACAGAGCGAACACGACGGTTGCCAAGATGATCGATATCATCGACTACGCCGTTACCATTGCGAATGTCTGTCAGCATTTTTAGCACATCGACAAGATCTTCTTTAGAGAGGACACTTTCTCCCACATCGATGTCTCGATGTAGGCGACGGTTAAATTTCATGCGGCCGACGACTGATAGATCATAACGATCCGGACTAAAAAATAAATTCTGGAACAGACCTTCTGCGGATTCTTTGGTCGGTGGTTCGCCAGGGCGCATCATCCGATAAATCTCAACCAAGGCCTCTAATTCCGTTCGCGTTGGATCGATGCGCAGCGTTTCGGAAACAAATGGCCCGCGATCCAGTTCATTGGTATAAAGAGTTTCAACTTCAGTGATATCGGATGCTACAAAACTTTCCAAAATCTCTACGGTAATTTCAGTGTTGCACTCAAACAGCAATTCACCACTATTAATGTCTACGATATCTTTGGCTAGAGAACGACCTACGAGATATTCCATCGGGACTAATAACTGATTCACCTTGGCCTTTTCCAGATCGCGAATATGGCGAGCTGTAATACGGCGACCCTCTTCGATAATCACTTTTCCCTTTTTATCTTTAATATCGAAGGTAGCCATATCTCCCCGCAGACGGGACGGCACCAAGTCCAGCAAATATTCACCATCTTTGTTAATTTCAAAACGGTTGGTTTCAAAGAACATTTCCAACATTTGTTCTGAGGTGTAGCCAAGAGCGCGGAGAAGAATGGTGGCCGGCAGCTTGCGGCGACGATCAATGCGCACGTAAACTAGGTCTTTCGGATCAAACTCAAAGTCTAGCCACGAACCTCGATAGGGAATAACCCGTGCCGAATAGAGGATCTTTCCCGAGGAGTGGGTCTTACCTTTGTCGTGATCGAAAAAGACACCGGGAGAGCGGTGTAGTTGTGACACAATTACGCGCTCTGTGCCGTTAATAACGAAAGTGCCATTATCGGTCATGAGTGGAATCTCACCCATGTAGACTTCTTGTTCCTTAATATCTTTTATGGTTTTGTTGGAGGACTCTTTATCGTAGATAATCAATCGCACTTTTACACGCAGGGAAGCGGCATAGGTAATTCCACGGAGCACACATTCTTTCACATCAAAGAGCGCTTTACCCAAACTATAACTAACATACTCAAGGGCAGCGCTACCCGAGTAGCTCGCAATTGGCATTACTGATTTAAACGCCGCGTGCAGACCGCACTCCAAGCGATTCTCGGGCAGGACATTTTCCTGGGTAAATTTTTGATATGAATCCAACTGAATAGCCAGTAGATAAGGAACGTCCATCGCATGTGGCAATTTGCCAAAATCCTTGCGGATGCGTTTTTTCTCAGTGTATGAGTAAGCCATCTATATTCCCCAGCATGTAACAATTTAATGATTCACCACTCACAAAGGCACGACGAATATTTTCTATACCGCATGACCAGATGAAGTGATTGAGTCGATTTGACTTCCCGCGCGTGAGTGGATCATGGATAAGATCCGGCAAGTGACTCGTAATAAAGTGATTTTTTCACTCGTATGAAATATCTTGCAGTGCATTGACCAAACTCAAAAGTTCAATCGAGATTCAACCAATCAATACAAAAAGGCCGACAGGTAAACCTGTCAGCCCAATGTTTAGTTATTGGAAGAGTAGTAGATCAATCTAAATTTATTTCAGTTCGACAGAAGCACCGGCTTCCTCAAGTTGTTTTTTCAGCGCCTCAGATTCGTCTTTTGATACAGCTTCTTTAATGGTTGCTGGTGCACTTTCAACCATACCTTTGGCCTCTTTCAAGCCGAGGCCGGTGATGGCGCGCACAGCTTTAATAACACTAACCTTACTCTCGCCAATGGCGGAAAGAATAACGTCGAATTCGGTTTGCTCAACATCGGCTTCAGCTTCAGCATCAGCACCGGCAGCCGGTGCAACTGCGACGGCAGCGGCGGCGGAAACGCCAAACTTTTCTTCCATCGCTTCAACCAGTTCAACAACTTCCATTACTGACATTTCAGCAATAGCATTCAATATATCTTCTTTAGATAGAGCCATGATGGATCTCCGGATAAAAATAGGTAAGTGATGGATACACAACCGATATTGGTATCGACTATGCGGCCTCTTGTTTTTGGTCGCGGACTGCCGCCACTGCACGAACTACCTTGGTGGGCACCTCGTTGCAGGTGCGAACCAACTTGATCACTGGTGCGATCATTACGCTCGCCAGCATGCCTAATGCTTGATCGCGTGTTGGCAATTTGGCTAAAGTATCGATTTGGCTGGAAGCTAAAAGTTTTCCACCTGCAGAAAGAGCTTTCACCTCGAAGTTGTTATTTTTTTTGGCAAATTCTTTGAAAACTCGAGCCGCGGCACCGGGGTCTTCCATTGAGAAGCCAAACAATGACGGACCTATCAAAGCTTCGCTAACACATTCGAATTCGGTTTTGGCAAACGCACGTTTCGCTAGAGTATTGCGAATAATGAGCAGTTGAATCGAATTATCCCGCGCCTGTTTGCGCAATATCGTCATATCGGTTGTACTGACACCACGGGCGTCAGCAATAACCAGAGATAGTGCGTTGTTGGCGATTTCGCTAACTTCAGCAACAATTTGCACTTTGTCTTCAAATGCTAGTGCCACGGATTTTCTCCTGGATTTGATTAGAACTTTCAGCGAAAAGACATTTCGTTCAAGCGCTAAATTTTATGACAGTCAGACAGTACTTCGTAAGTAGTGTCAGTACCGTCAACCATTGTTGATGATTAGATCCAACTTCTTAATCTCAGTGTAGACGAAATCAAGGAAATTCGGGTCATCACCGTCTGCGTAGGGTTAATCATCTGTGATTCGATTAAGCAAAGTGTTTGTGTTTGTCTGTGACGACAATTAAAAAGTTAACACCACTCACCCCTACGGTCTTTGACAGCCACTGTTGCATCTAGAAACATAGTATCTTGCAACAGTAACCCCAAAGTTATTTAGCCTAGCCGGATTAAATATCCAGCGAGGACATATCAATTACCAAACCTGGACCCATAGTGCTGCTGAGGCTTAGTTTCTGCAGATAAATTCCTTTGGCGTTAGCCGGCTTGGCTCTTTTTAAATCGCTCAGGAGTGCCTCAAGGTTTTCCTTGAGTGCGCTAATTTCGAAGCTTACCCGACCAATTCCACCATGGATAATTCCACCCTTATCAGCGCGGAAACGAACTTGACCCGCTTTGGCGTTTTTCACGGCCGTCGCAACATCGGGAGTAACCGTTCCCGTCTTAGGATTAGGCATTAAACCACGTGGGCCCAATATTTGACCCAGTTGACCAACGACGCGCATAGAAGCAGGATCGGCGATAACCACATCAAAATCCATGTTGCCCTTTTTCACTTCGGCCGCCAGATCTTCCATACCAACCAAATCAGCACCAGCTGCTTTTGCAGCTTCCGCACTATCACCTTGAGCAAACACAGCTACACGAACGGATTTACCGGTACCATGTGGCAGAGTTGTGGCACCACGCACGGTTTGATCTGATTTTCGTGGATCTATTCCGAGATTGACGGCTACATCGACGGTTTCTTTGAATTTTACTGTAGATAATTCTTTAAGTAGAGAAACTGCTTCGTCGAAAGAATACTGTTTATCAATATCCACTTTTCCGCGGATAATTTGTTTGCGCTTACTTAACTTAGCCATCTAAACCACTCCCTCTACTTCCAACCCAGCACTGACGGCGCTTCCCGCAATAGTGCGAACGGCGGCGTCCATACTCGCAGCGGTAAGGTCTGGCATTTTAATTGTAGCAATTTCTTCTAATTGCTCACGGGTGATTTTACCAACCTTATCAGAATTTGGTTGGCCACTGCCCTTTTGGATACCAGCCGCTTTACGCAATAGAAATGCCGCGGGCGGCGTCTTCATGGCAAAAGTGAAGCTACGGTCACTGTAAACAGAAATAATCACAGGCACAGGCGAACCTTGCTCTAGGGTCTGGGTCTCAGCATTGAACGCCTTGCAAAACTCCATGATGTTGACGCCGCGCTGACCCAAAGCTGGACCAACGGGGGGGCTAGGGTTGGCCTGACCAGCAGGCACTTGCAACTTTATATAAGCTTCAATTTTTTTAGCCATATTGGCCTCCTATTTTTTGGGTAATAACGCCTCAGTACAAAGTGGAAATTTGCACATCAGTGGCTTCCCTATCATCTGCTTTCTGAGATCAGATTGATTGGTGAAGAACAGATATCTCAGATACACGACGAACCGAAGACTGGACGCCGTAAAAACTCAACTCTTTTCAACTTGACCAAACTCTAATTCAACTGGCGTGGATCGGCCGAAAATCAGAACCGCCACTCGCAAGCGGCTTTTGTCGTAATTCACCTCTTCGACAACCCCATTAAAGTCATTAAAGGGGCCGTCGATAACGCGAACCATTTCCCCAGGCTCAAAGATAGTCTTCGGCTTCGGCTTTTCAAGCGAATCATCTATTCTCTGGAGAATCAATTCCGCTTCTTTATTGGTAATCGGTGCTGGCTGATCAGCTTTTCCACCTATAAAACCCAAGACTCTCGGAGTTTTTTTAATCAAATGCCAAGTGTCATCGGTAAGCTTCATTTTGATCAAAACATAACCGGGGAAGAACTTACGTTCAGATTTACGTTTTTGACCATCACGCATTTCAACTACTTCTTCAGTTGGAACTAGCACTTCACCGAATAAGTCTTGCATATCGTGCAGCTCAATGCGCTCTTGCAATGCCGCAGCAACTTTCTTTTCATAACCCGAGTAGGCGTGTATTACATACCAGCGCTTATCCATAAAAATTTTACCCAATAATCAAAGAAGCGATCCAACCGAAAGAGTAGTCGAGTCCCCATAAAATTAGGGCCATTACGATTACCAGCACGACCACAATCAAAGTTGTTTGATTGGTCTCCTGACGACTGGGCCAGACTACTTTGCGAACTTCTGTTTGAGATTCTTTAATGATCGACCAAACTGCCGATCCCTGTTTTGTGTTAATGGCAATAAATACTGCGATTGCTGCAATAACCAGTAAAATAATTACTCGGTACAAAAGGGGATATTCAGAGTAAATCGAATTACCTAAAATACCACCGACAACCAGCGCGAACACCAGTAACCAGCGCAACCAACCTAGCGAATAGTCGTTGTGATTTGCTTTTTCGTTCACTTAGTAGCCTTGGCGCTATCTCATCTACCCTCGGAAGGGTGTTGAAAAGTTATAATTGAATTTAATGGCAGGCCAGGAGGGACTCGAACCCCCAACTTTCGGTTTTGGAGACCGACGCTCTACCAATTGAACTACTGGCCTGCTGCATGCAAAAAACAAAACCTCGAAGATATTTACCACGATTTTTGTCTTATACAAGATTAAGGACCGAGCTAATTGGCCGCTCAGCCCATCAGTCACTGTGACCGAAAGATTTGCACGATTGAGATGTGCGATTACTCAAAAATTTTGGCTACCACTCCAGCTCCGACAGTCCTACCGCCTTCTCGGATCGCAAAACGCAAGCCTTCTTCCATCGCAATAGGTACTATTAGAGTAACTTCCATCTGGATGTTGTCTCCAGGCATTACCATTTCAGTCCCCTCAGGTAATATCACTGCGCCAGTAACATCGGTAGTGCGAAAGTAAAACTGTGGGCGATAACCACTGAAAAATGGGGTTGTACGTCCACCCTCTTCTTTGGATAAGATATAAATTTCAGCTTGAAATTTGGTGTGCGGATTTACTGAACCGGGGATACACAGTATCTGCCCACGCTCTACATTTTCACGCTTAACACCGCGAAGCAAGACGCCAACATTCTCTCCAGCGCGACCCTCATCGAGATCTTTGCGAAACATCTCAACGCCTGTACAGATAGTTTTTACGGTATCTTTCATACCGACAATCTCAACTTCTTGACCTATTTTGATGATGCCGCGCTCAACACGACCAGTTACTACTGTTCCCCTGCCCGAGATGGAAAACACATCTTCGATTGGCATTAGGAATGGCAGATCAATTGCACGCTCGGGCTCGGGAATATACTCATCCAAGCTTTCTACTAGTTTCTTAACCGCAGAAACACCCAATCCATTATCATCTTTACCCTCGAGAGCCATTAGCGCTGAACCAGCAATGATCGGGGTATCGTCACCTGGGAATTCGTAGGTATCAAGCAGTTCGCGAACTTCCATTTCGACCAGCTCTAACATCTCATTATATTCTTCAGAACCAAAACCACCACAGTCGTCGGCAAGCAAGTCAGCTTTGTTCAGAAAAACCACAATGTATGGAACGCCCACTTGGCGAGACAGTAAGATGTGTTCGCGAGTTTGCGGCATGGGACCATCGGTGACGCCACAGACCAGGATGCCACCATCCATTTGGGCAGCACCTGTAATCATATTTTTTACGTAGTCGGCGTGACCTGGACAGTCGACATGAGCGTAATGACGCACTGCTGACTCATATTCCACGTGAGATGTAGCAATGGTAATACCTCGTTCGCGCTCTTCAGGGGCATTATCAATACCATCAAAAGCAATGACCTGGCCGCCCCAAGTCTCTGAGCAAACTCGCGTCAAGGCGGCGGTTAGCGTAGTTTTACCATGATCGACATGACCGATAGTCCCTACGTTGATGTGGGGCTTATTGCGTTCAAATTTTTCTTTTGCCATTGGGAATATCTCCTGTTTTCATTTAAAGAGTGCGCCTAAGGCTTGTCGCTACACTTTATTTTGAAGAATAAAAAAATAGGTTGTAAATTAAAAATTGGCCATTCAAACGATCGAGAAAACTGATATTTACGCTTTAACTAGCCTAACGGCTTTAGCTTGCAAACACGCAAATTA
>JBLIHY010000051.1:0-16733 GCA_047634655.1 Cellvibrionaceae bacterium | reverse complement strand
TCCTCTGAGATCGTGCCTTATACAGCAAGGGGTTTCCGTGGGGTTTTTGACGTTGCGTTAAATATAGTGACTCCTAACTTGCTAGATTCAATCGATATAATGAATCGATGGCTACATGAAAGCGTAAATCGTGCTATCTATCTTGCGGGATTTTCAACTGAGTAATCGGAGTACGAGAACAAGCTTTATTCGCTATACTCATTACTCGATGAACTAGAGAAGCGATTGACAGATCAATTTTATCTGTTTGGTGGCTCCTTGACAGAAAGTGATTTGTACCTATTAGCAGCATTGGATCGCTTCGATAATATTTATTTCTGGCTGTTTAAGTGTTCATTCAAGCGTATCGCAGATTATCCGCTGCTGTGGCGATATTATAAATGCTTGAAGTCCGTCGAAGCATTAAACAATAGCTACAAAGCAGAGCTTGCAAGGGAACTTACTTTTTAAGCGTAATGCATGTAAACGGTGAAACGCGTGAACTCAATCCATCAAAGATCATCCCCGTGCATTATCGAGGTGTTAATCCTCAGTAATCTAGTATCTAGGTAGATCTAACCGATCCACCCCAGAGCCATTCTTAAAAACACAAGTCTTGCACTCGCAGAGTAATGTTGATCAGTGCGATCCCAAGCGTAAACTCCGCCGCCGGATACAAGCTCAGAGCACAGAGGAAATACATACATCGCGTTTAAAATCTTAGTGTATTCTCTGCTTCCGAACGAGTAGTGACGAAGCGTCAAAAATATTTTTTATAACCGGGCATTCCGAGTTTTTAGGATAATTCCATGAAATTTGTCGACGAAGCAAAAATACAGGTGTTTGGAGGTAATGGTGGCAGAGGTTGCCTGAGCTTTCGCCGCGAAAAATACATTGCCAAAGGAGGACCGGATGGCGGTGATGGCGGTGATGGCGGTAGTGTTTGGATGGAAGGCGACAATGATTTAAATACCTTAGTAGATTATCGTTATCAACCAAAATATCGCGCCCAACACGGACAGTCCGGAGGTGGTAAAAACTGTACGGGTAACAAAGGCGAGTCGCTCGTTCTGAAGGTGCCCGTTGGCACCAGTATTATCGATATCGAGACTGACGAAGTAATCGGTGACATCACCGCCCACGGAAAACGTCTTTTGATCGCTAAAGGGGGCTATCACGGCTTGGGTAATACGCGATTTAAGTCCAGTACCAACCGTGCGCCACGGAAGACGACACCCGGCTCCGAAGGTGAGTATCTGGATCTCAAGCTGGAACTCAAAGTGTTAGCCGATATTGGCCTGCTGGGTCTCCCCAATGCTGGAAAATCTACATTTATTCGCGCGGTATCGTCGGCCAAGCCAAAGGTCGCCGCTTATCCATTCACCACGCTGATACCTAATCTCGGTGTTGTGAAAGTACAACAATATCGCAGTTTTGTGGTTGCGGATATCCCTGGATTGATCGAGGGCGCTTCCAGTGGCGCGGGTCTAGGTATTCGCTTTCTTAAGCATCTGACTCGCTGCCGGATTTTATTACATGTAGTGGATGTAATGCCGGTGGATGGAAGTAACCCTGCAGAGAACGCTTTGGGGCTCATGCGAGAGCTAAAGGTATTTAGTCCAACATTGGCTAAGCGAGAGATCTGGTTAGTGCTGAATAAAATTGACCTGCTCGATAGCTCTGACAGCGCCGCAGTGGAGAGCTACTGCCAAAGAATACTTGCTGAGCTCCATTGGGCGGGTAGAGCATTCTTTATTGCCGCTATGGGTCAACAGGGTACAGAGTCGCTTTGCCGGTCTTTAATGGAGCGATTGGAATCTATTAAAGAAGCCGAGAGACTCGACCCAACTCTGATAAAAGTGGAGCAGCAGCAGCAGCGACAGATGCAAAGAGAAGCCCGAGAGCGAATCGAAAGTCTCAGACAAAGGCAGCACCATCAAGGGCAAAAAACTAGGGTCGAAGATGACGATGACGACGTGGAGGTTGTGTTAACTCGCGAACCCTAAGGCCGCAATAGTCTCGATAACGATGACTTGCTTAACCAGAAATGCGCCGCTGCCATTCGTTGGTCTGGTTAATGATGTCACTAGCGTTTAATGTCTCTAACTCGCGATCTCTTAGCAAAGCTTTTCCTTTAACCCAGGAATGAGTTACTCGCTGGCCGTTATGAGTGTAGATAAGTTGCGACGCTAAGTTATAAAGAGGGCTCTGATCCATTGGGTCCAGGGCAAGCGCAATAAAATCTGCCGACTTGCCAACTTCAAGGCTGCCAGTTTGCTCGTCTATATTTAGCGCCCTGGCACCATTAATCGTCGCTATGCGCAGAACCTGGTGGGCATTGAGTACACTGGCGTCTTTCGCGACGGCTTTGCCCAGCAGAGCAGCCGTGTGCATTTCACCGAACATATCCAAGTCGTTGTTGCTGGCACAGCTATCGGTGCCAAGCGCTACATTAACCCCGGCATCTAACAAGCGAGCAACGGGGCAGAGGCCACTCGCCAGTTTGAGATTAGACTCTGGGCAATGCACGACGTGAGCCCCCGATTTTTGCAGAATCTCAATATCTTCATCTTCTAAGGTCGTCATGTGCACGCATTGCGTCAATGGGGTGATTACGTCTAATTCGTATAATCGTCGTATTGGCCGTCGGCCGTCGAGCTCCTTGGCGTCCTCGACTTCTTTTTCTGTCTCGTGTAGATGGACCTGGATACAGGCTTGCATTTCGGCACTAATAATCGCGATTCTTCGGAAGCTGTCATCGCTGACGGTGTAGGGAGCGTGGGTGCCAAAATTGACCTGAATTAGTGGGTGAGAGCGGTACTCATCGTGCAAGTTTAGTCCCTTATTTATGTAATCATCGGCGTTTTTTGCCCATGCGGAAGGGAACTCTAAAATTGGGAAGGCAATCTGACAACGAATCCCCGCTCCGTGAGCGACACCAGCGACTTCGTCCGGGAAAAAATACATATCTGAAAAACACGTTGTTCCCGAGCGAATCATCTCTGCGACGGCCAATTGTGTGCCAGCGCGGACAAAGTCTGCGGATACGTGCTTGCCTTCCGCTGGCCAGATATGGTCGTTTAACCACGTTTGTAATGTTAAGTCATCGGCGTACCCTCTAAACAAACTCATAGCAGCATGGCCGTGGGCATTGATTAGACCTGGCATCACGACGTGTTGAGGAAGATCAATAATCTCCTTTGCACGATACCTTCGCTTGGCCTCCTCGGTCGGTACGATCGCTACTATGTCTCCATCGCTAACTAATAATGTGCAGTTTTCGTGGATGATATCCTCTGGGATGATTGGGATAATCCATCTTGAATGCACCATCAAGTCACAGTGAAAATCGTCAGGTAAATTCATTAATAAGCGCATGTTTAAGGGGAATGGGATTGCGATCATACGATATTTGATTGTCCTTGGCACTCGTTTGCAGCGCCCGCGGTTGGCATAAATATTGGTCGAATCTCTAGGTGCTCGTTTATGTTATAATTCCGCTTTTACCTTCCAGTGAAGGCAGAGAAATCTGCCGACAAAACCACATACTCCAGCTGTAGACTAGATAAGACTTATGGGTGATTTGATACCAGGCATTTCTGACATCAGTATTGAAGAGGAGCTCAAACAGTCGTATCTCGATTACGCAATGAGCGTTATTGTTGGACGCGCACTACCCGATGTACGCGATGGTCTCAAGCCCGTCCACCGCCGCGTGTTATTTGCCATGAGCGAGCTGAATAACGATTGGAATAAGCCCTATAAAAAATCAGCTCGCGTGGTCGGTGACGTTATCGGTAAGTACCATCCCCACGGGGACTCTGCGGTCTATGACACTATTGTACGAATGGCCCAAGAATTCTCACTGCGTTATCCATTAATCGATGGCCAGGGCAACTTCGGCTCTGTAGACGGTGATGGTGCAGCCGCCATGCGTTACACCGAAATACGCATGAAAAAACTTGCCCACGACTTGCTCGCAGATCTGGACAAGGAGACGGTAGACTTCGTACCTAATTACGATGGTACTGAACAAATCCCCGATGTTCTGCCCACCCGCATCCCTAATCTTTTGATCAACGGTTCTTCTGGCATCGCGGTTGGTATGGCAACCAATATACCACCCCATAACTTAACGGAAGTGATCAAAGGTTGTCTGGCTTTTATTGAAAATGACGCCATCACTATCGACGAGCTGATTGACATTATTCCAGGGCCGGATTTCCCGACGGGCGCCACTATCAATGGCCGCGCGGGAATTGTCGAAGCATACCGCACCGGTCGCGGGCGCATCTATTTGCGCGCCAAGGCCAGTGTCGAACGAGATGAAGGTAGCAATAGAGACACCATCATCATCACGGAAATACCCTATCAACTGAATAAAAGTCGCCTAATAGAGAAAATTGCCGATTTAGTTAAACAGAAAAAGATAGAGGGAATCGCGGAATTGCGCGATGAATCCACTAGAGAAATTCGTGTAGTTATTGAATTGAAACGCGGTGAGGTGGGGGAGGTTGTCCTCAACAACCTCTACGCTCAAACCCAGTTGGAAACAGTCTTCGGCATCAATGTCGTGGCGCTGGTAGATGGCCAGCCGAAAACAATTAATCTGAAAAAACTGATTGAGTGTTTCATTTTCCACCGTCGAGAAGTGGTCACTCGGCGCACGGTTTACTTACTCAGAAAGGCGCGAGAGCGTGGACATGTCCTGGAAGGTTTAGCGATTGCTATTGTTAATATCGAGGATATCATCGAGCTGATTCGCGCTTCGGCGAGTCCAGCGGAGGCAAAAGCGGCTCTCATGTCTCGCGGATGGGAAGCCAGCGCTATCATGGAATTCCTAGATCGCGCAGGCAACGACGCCTGCCGTCCGGAAGGTCTGCCAGCAGATTTCGGCTTGCGCGGCGGTCTTTATTTTTTATCGCCCGAACAAGCGCAAGCTATTCTCGATCTTCGCCTACATCGCCTGACGGGGATGGAATACGACAAGCTGTTCGAAGAATATCAGAACAAGCTAGAACAAATTGCCGATCTCCTGGAAATACTTGCCCAGCCCGATCGTTTGATGGCGGTGATTCGCGAGGAATTGGAAGAAGTATTGGAGAATTATGGCGATGAGCGCCGCACCGATATCCAAAGTTCAAGACACGATCTCACTATCGAGGACTTGATTACCGAAGAAGACCGAGTTGTGACCATTTCTCACGGTGGTTACGCTAAAACTCAGCCTCTCGCGGATTACCAGGCTCAACGCCGTGGTGGTACGGGCAAGGCCGCGACCCAGGTGAAAGACGAAGATTTTGTTGAGAATTTATTGGTTGCCAACACTCACGACACTCTCCTATGCTTCACCAACGTCGGAAAAGTCTACTGGTTAAAAGTTTTCCAAATCCCGCTGGCAGGCCGTCAGTCGCGCGGGCGTCCTATGGTGAATTTGCTGCCACTGAGTGACGATGAGCGCATCACATCTATTTTAACGGTTCGTCAGTACGACGATGATCACTTCATTTTTATGGCTACCTCTCATGGCGTTGTCAAAAAAACGCCTCTGACACAGTTTGCCCGTCCGCGTAGCTCGGGTTTGATCGCCTTGAATTTAGAAGAAAACGACCATCTCGTCGGCACGGCTATTACCGATGGCGATTCCGATATCATGCTGTTTTCTTCGGCGGGTAAAGCGGTGCGTTTTAATGAGTCGGATGTTCGCTCTACCGGGCGCGCCTCCCGCGGAGTGAGAGGTATCCGCCTGGAAAAACACCAGCGGTTAATTTCCATGGTGGTCCCGGAGGAACACGGTAAAGTACTAACTATTAGCAAAAATGGCTACGGTAAGCGAACCCCTCTCGATGAGTATTCAACCAAAGGTCGTGGTGGCAAGGGTATGATCGCGATGCAGTGCAGTGAGCGCAATGGAGAACTTGTCGGCGCTGTACAAGTTTTTGATGGCGAAGAGATCATGCTGATTTCTGACCAGGGTACTTTGGTCCGCACACGTGTCGATGAAGTATCTATCTTAGGCCGTAATACCCAGGGAGTCCGAGTGATCCGGGTGAAATCCGACGAGCACGTTATTGGCGTGCAACGCATTGAAGAGAGCGAAGAAATTATTGCGACGACTGATGTATAAATCAATAAGATTCATCGTCAGCACACTTACCATCGTTAGGTCCCACTGCTGTGAGCAATGAAAATCTGCCAACTCTGGCCGAGTTACGAGAAAAAATTGACAAAATTGATCGAAGTCTGATCGGTCTGATCAGTGAGCGCGCGCGCGCGGCTCAGGCAGTTGCCAGTGTAAAAAGAGCCGAATTTAGAGGCGATCGGCCCGACAGTGAAATATTCTATTATCGACCGGAGCGCGAAGCTCAAGTTCTGCACGCAGTAATGGCCTATAACCAGGAGCAGGGCGGTCCACTGAATGATGAAGAAATGGCGCGGCTGTTTCGGGAAATCATGTCTGCCTGCCTTGCTCTCGAACAACCCATTCGCGTTGCTTTTCTCGGCCCCGAAGGTACCTTTACCCAGCAGGCAGTGACCAAGCATTTCGGCCACTCTGCAGTGCCGGTAGCCATGAGCGCCATCGATGAGGTCTTTCGCGAAGTCGAGGCCGGCGCTGTAAATTATGGCGTAGTCCCGGTTGAAAACTCTACGGAAGGGGTGGTTACTCACACCCTGGACAGTTTCATTAATTCAAATATCCGCATTTGTGGCGAAGTGGTGCTGCGTATTCACCACAATCTATTGATTTCCGATATTACTGACCTCGAAAAAGTTACTCGTATCTATTCCCATCCACAGAGCCTTGCGCAGTGTCGAAAATGGCTGGATGCCAATTATCCACAGGCAGAGCGTATCGCTGTCAGTAGTAATGCTGAAGCCGCAAAGCATGTAAAGGGGGAGTGGAACGCCGCCGCTATCGCGGGTCTATCGGCAGCGGAAATCTATGGTTTAAACATTGTCACCGAAAAAATCGAAGATTCACCCGATAATTCCACGCGTTTCTTAATTATCGGTACTCAAGAAGTACCGCCTAGTGGCGATGACAAAACCTCACTGGTGATCGCCGTGCGCAATAAATCCGGTGCCCTATACGATATACTTGAGCCATTTCACCGGTTAAATATCGACATGACTCGCCTACAATCGCGCCCTTCTAAAAGTAGCGTCTGGAATTACGTTTTTTTCGTTGACCTAAAAGGTCACAAAGACGACTCAAACATTTATCAGGCTCTAATCGAAGTAGCTGACAGCGCTGTGGAATTGAAAGTACTTGGTTCCTACCCTGTCGGCGTTCTTTAATCTATATGAATACTAAATCCCCGCGTAAACTCGTCATCATCGGTCTCGGTTTAATTGGCGGCAGCTTGGCGGCCGCTATTAAAAAACATCAGTGGCCCTGGGAAATCATTGCAGTGGTTCGCCGACAGGAAACGGCTGACTTTGCTCTCACAGAGAAAATTATTGATCGAGCGGTCTTTTCGCTGGAGGAAATAGCGCAACAGCTGTCGGCCGGGGATATGATTTTTATTGCCGTGCCTACACTCAGTGTCTCGGCAACTATTCAGCAAGTTTTTAATCTGGTTGATCCGGCAGTCACAATTACTGATGCCGCCAGTGTTAAGGGAAATGTAGTCAAGGCAGTAGAGAAAGCTTACGGCCAATTGCCTCCACAATTTGTTCCTGGCCATCCTATTGCAGGTTCTGAAAAAAGTGGAGTGTCCGCCGCCAATCCCGAACTCTATGTCAACCATCATGTTATCTTGACGCCCACTGAACATACGGCGGAATCTCACCTTCAAAGAGTGGCAGCACTCTGGCGATCAGTTGGAGCTGATGTTTTACGTCTGCCCGTAGAAGAACACGACCAAATACTGGCAGCCACCAGCCACCTGCCTCATGCGATTGCTTATTCATTAGTCGATACTCTGGCTAACGATGCTAAAAATGAAAACATCTTCCGTTACGCAGCCGGTGGTTTTCGTGACTTCACTCGCATTGCTGGCAGTGATCCGGTGATGTGGCACGATATTATGTGTGCCAATCGGGATCATATTGTGAGCGCCATCGATTTGTTTCAAGAAAATCTATCGAATCTTCGTCAAGCCATTGTTGACAAAGACGGCCCTACTTTGCTTAAAATCTTTAGCCGCGCGAAAATCGCCCGAGATGAGTTTTCTACGCTCTTGAATAATCGATAACTGATCGTTAACTGTGTGATTCCATGCCAGCTTCAAATAATTCTTATCCGTTAATTCGCTATGTAGTTCATCCGGGAGCTAGACTCGGCGGCAGTCTTCGGCTTCCTGGTGATAAATCCATTTCTCACCGTTCCATTATGTTAGGTGCTATTGCCGAAGGCACGACGGTGATATCGGGGTTTTTAGAGGGTGGTGATACTCTGGCAACTCTTCAGGCTTTTCGAGAGATGGGCGTCGATATCGAAGGCCCGACGAATGGCCAAGTTGTGATTCATGGTGTTGGTTTGCGAGGACTGCGGAAACCTGACAACTCTTTAGATATGGGTAATTCTGGCACAGCCATGCGTTTGTTAGCGGGTCTGCTGGCTGGGCAGAATTTTAATGCCACGTTGACAGGTGACCGCTCGCTTTGTAAGCGCCCAATGAATCGAATTGCTAAACCATTGAGACAAATGGGCATCCAGGTAGACACGGCAGAAGATGAAAAGCCTCCTATTACCATTCACGGTAGTAAGCCGCAGGCAATCCATTACGCTATGCCCATGGCCAGTGCGCAAGTAAAATCTTGTATCTTGCTCGCCAGTCTCTACGCGGAAGGTAAGACTTCAATTGCGGAGCCAGGGCCTACCAGGGATCATACTGAGCGTATGCTGCGCAGCTTTGGCTACGATGTAAAAAGTGAAGACAATACGGTCCTCTTGTCTGGTGGCGGTAAGCTGAAGGGTATTGAGATCGATGTGCCCGCCGATATTTCTTCTGCTGCATTCTTTATGGTAGCGGCTTGTATTACACCTGGTTCAAAAATATGCTTGAAGCATGTGGGCGTCAATCCAACTCGCGACGGGGTCATCCGCATCCTGCGTCTTATGGGAGCAAATATCGAATTGGTAAACCAACGGATGATGGGTGCTGAACCGGTCGCTGACATTGAGGTGAGTAGTTCATCTTTGCGAGGTATCACCATTCCTTCTGCATGGGTTCCCTTGGCTATCGATGAATTTCCTGTGTTATTTGTAGCGGCTGCCTGTGCTGAAGGTACAACCTTATTGCAGGGTGCAGAAGAGTTGCGCGTTAAAGAGAGTGATCGTATTCAAGTGATGGCCGATGGTTTGCAGACCCTGGGAGTTGATGCCCAACCCACTGTCGATGGTATGGTGATTCAAGGTGGAAAGTTAACCGGTGGAGAGGTGGAAACCCATGATGATCATCGAATCGCCATGTCTTTTGCGATAGCGGCTTTGCAGGCTTCAGATTCCGTGATCATTAACAATTGCGCTCATGTGGCCACGTCTTTCCCCGGTTTTGTTGAAACCGCAAAAGCACTTGGAATAAATATAGAACAACATGTTCTTTAGCTGCGCCCTTAATTTTATCTATAATTTCGGATTATAAGAATCCGAGAGTCCCAACAATATTCCCTACCGAGCCAGTGTATGACTGACGATTATTCTTTGACCCACTTGAAACGCCTGGAAGCGGAAAGCATACATATTATCCGTGAAGTCGTCGCAGAATTTGACAAGCCGGTGATGCTTTATTCAATCGGTAAAGACTCAGCGGCCATGTTACATCTGGCTATGAAAGCATTTGCCCCTGGCAAGCCGCCGTTTCCACTGTTGCACGTTGATACGACTTGGAAATTTCGCGAAATGATCCGGTTTCGCGATGAACTGGCGCATAATCTTGGTTTGGAACTGCTGGTTCACATCAATGAAGAAGGCGTCAAAATGGGTGTAAACCCATTTACCTATGGCAGTTCAAAGCACACCGATATTATGAAAACCCAATCGTTGAAGCAGGCTCTGGATAAGTACGGATTTGACGCGGCTTTCGGGGGCGCCCGTCGCGACGAAGAAAAGTCTCGCGCCAAAGAACGGGTCTATTCTTTTCGCGATAAAAATCATCGCTGGGATCCCAAAAATCAGCGTCCGGAATTGTGGAATATTTATAACGGACGTATTGATCCCGGCGAGAGTATTCGAGTTTTTCCATTATCCAATTGGACTGAGCTGGATATCTGGCAGTACATTCACTTGGAAAATATTCCTATTGTGTCTCTCTATAAAGCGGCTAAACGCCCCGTTGTCAAACGCAATGGGACGTTAATTATGGTGGACGACGAGCGTATGCCATTAACGGAAGACGATGTCGTAGAAGAGAAAATGGTGCGTTTCCGTACTCTTGGCTGTTACCCCCTGACGGGGGCAGTGGAATCGGAGGCTACAACTCTACCTGAAATTATTCAGGAGATGCTGTTGACTAAAACCTCAGAGCGTCAGGGTCGTGCCATTGACCACGATAGCTCTGGATCTATGGAAAAGAAAAAACAGGAAGGTTATTTTTGAGTAGAACTTTCTTAATAAAATTTCGTGCCATTAGATTCCCAGAGGTCGCTAAGCGTATTCACTGTCTTTTCTAATGGTTGTTTTAACAGTATGTGCTCTGGTCTGATTTGCTTTCTGAGTAGTTTCTTTCAGAAAATATCGAATTATTATTTGAGTGAATATATCTAATTTACAAAAAATTGAATTAATAAAATGTTAAAAAATTCTAAGAGATTTCTATGAGTCATCAATCTGAGTGGATTGCCAAAGATATTAACGCTTATCTTGCTCAACACGAGCGCAAAGAATTATTGCGCTTTCTCACCTGCGGTAGTGTAGATGATGGAAAAAGCACCCTGATAGGGCGACTGTTACACGACTCTAAAATGATCTACGAAGATCAATTAGCGGCTATTAAATCGGATTCTATTAAGCATGGTACTACCGGAGGAAAAATTGATTTAGCGCTGTTGGTTGATGGTCTCCAGGCAGAACGCGAGCAGGGCATTACCATTGATGTGGCTTATCGATATTTTTCTACTGCAAAGCGTAAATTTATTATTGCCGATACTCCAGGCCATGAACAGTACACTCGCAATATGGCGACTGGAGCCTCTACTAGCGATCTTGCCGTTATCTTGATTGATGCTCGTTATGGCGTTCAGACACAAACTCGGCGACACAGTTATATTGCTTCTTTACTAGGGATCAAACATTTTATTGTCGCCATCAATAAAATGGATTTGCTCAAATTTGATGAAGAGCGCTTTTTAAGCATTAAAAAAGACTATTTAATTTTTGCAGAAAAGCTGGGCCTGTCCGACGATATTTATTTCGTTCCCATTTCGGCCCTCGAGGGCGATAATGTGGTCAATATTAGTAGCCATACTCCTTGGTACCAAGGAGAATCTCTGATGAAAATTCTCGAAAATGTGGAAATTTCGACCGATAAGAACCTCGAGAATTTTCGTTTTCCCGTTCAATATGTGAACCGTCCTAATCTCAACTTTCGCGGTTTTTGTGGAACCATTGCCTCTGGGAGCATTTCTCAAGGTGATGCCATTAAGGTATTGCCTTCTGGAAAGACCAGCCGAATAAAAAGCATCGTAACCCACGATGGAACCTTATCTTCAGCATTTGTCGATCAAGCGGTTACTCTCACCATGGAGGACGAAATCGATATTAGTCGCGGTGACATGATTGTTCACTCTGATGCAATTGTCCAACCGACTAATCACTTGCAAGCACATCTTGTCTGGATGTCCGAAGATCAGCTAAAAGCGGGCATGCAATACCTCTTCAAGTTTGTTAGCAAGCTCACTAGTGGACGAATCGAATCTCTTGTTTACGGTATTGATGTCAACAGCCAGGATCATTATCAAGTAGCTGCTTTACAGCTTAATGATATTGCTTTGGTGGATATTGTATTGAATCAACCCCTAATCGCAGACCTTTACTCACAAAATCGGGTTACGGGCGCATTTATTGTTATCGATCGGCTTAGTAATATTACCGTAGCGGCCGGGATGGTCACCGAAATATTAACTTCACTGGATATTGACTTTAATTTCACGGGCCTTGCGACGAATCTAAAAACTCTGTTAGAGGAAAGTTTCCCAGATAAGCCTGGAGCTGAAATCGATAGCCTAGTTAAAAAGTTCCTTCAATACTTGTGAGTCAGAGTAGACGATACTTAAACTGTTGAGTTCGAAAAAAATCAGGGCTACCCCTCTCCTAAATTAATTATTTCTCCTTTTGAAATTCACGTTTCATTCGCTGTAATTAGTTAAGCTCGACTAGACTCTATGTGCGGTTGATAATGATTTCTCATAATCTGCGTACGTATATCTCCTTCAAAGTCTATAGCTGATTTCCTACAAGCTTTTCTCTTACCTAGAGTATAATTTTCTTTAGTTCGACCAACATTATTAAGTGATTTAATTCGTAATTTGCGATGCTAAAATTTTGTAGTCTTGAGCGAACAACGTCATCTTTTTACTTATTAATACAACAAGGAGGTTTTCTAATGAAAACGCAACCATTCCCATGGCTTCGTCTACTTTCACTAGCCACTTTATATTGTGCTTTAACGCTTCCGGTAGTTTCTTTTACCCACCATAGCTCAGCTGCAGAAAATACGGAGAGTGCTGCTTCAGCGATGAAGCAAACTGTACAGTCAGTAAATATTAACCGGGCAGATGCGGAAAGACTTGCCGAAGTACTTAAAGGTGTTGGTTCCAAAAAATCTCAGGCAATTGTTAAATGGCGTGAAAAGAATGGGAATTTCAAAACGGTTGAGCAATTAATGCAAGTCAAGGGAATTGGTAAAAAGCTTCTTGAGCTTAATCGGAGTCGTATCGAACTCTAAAGTGGAGGCTTGTGACTGCATGCTCGCTGAAACCACTTATTTAAGTATATTTAGGAGGCGACTCCACCAGTAATTCATTGGTGGAGTTTGTTTTCTTGCTTCAGAAAGATTTTAAGAAGTTGATTGTAGAAAGAATTACATTGGCATTTTCACACAGAGGACTTTCCGTGCATGCTGAATACTTTGTTGATTTTTTCTCTGTTAAATCGCTCTATTCGACTTTATTTGAAGGTAGACGATAGCAGTAACGTTAGATACCGGTCGGAATCGTAGGAGTGTGATTCAATGAGTTTTTCATCGTGTTCCCAAGTTGTTTATTTTCGATAATCTTATTTCTGCACGATGTGCTCTTGCGATGAAAGAATAATATATAAATTAGGAGATAGAGCTGTTGATCCCATTGACTCGATCTCGCAGTTCTTTCCCAGGTTTAAAGTGAGGTACGTATTTTCCGTTCAATTGGACGGAATCGCCAGTTTTAGGGTTGCGTCCGGCTCTTGGTCCATGGTGGTGAAGAGAGAAGCTGCCAAAACCACGAATTTCAATGCGCTGCCCGCAGGTCAGGATTTGAGACATATGTTCCAGAATCACCCTGACTGCTAGTTCCACATCTTTAACGGACAGTTGCTCTTGTCGATCTACGATGCGTTCGATCAGTTCCAGTTTGGTCATAATACTGCGTTACCTTTTCAAAACTCGATATTCTAATAGTATCAATAGTTTAGAATTTTATGCAATCTGATATTTTCATAAAATACTGGTGACTAATCTTTGAAGGGGCTTAATCAACGACATATAAGCGTTGATTAAGCCCTGATGTTGATGGCGCGACTAATCCTCCCGGATCGGTCGAAGGCAGCTCTACTTAAGTAATGCCGACTTGAACCACTGAATGTTTTTGACAATACAGCCTTTCGTAATTGATGAGTGGCTGGTCATCAAATGGTTGTAATAAGCCAACGATGACCTGAACTACTCCACCCATGCCAATATTGCTTGTTCCACGCGATCAGGAACACACCAAAGATTATTCTCGTGGACAATTTCCGCCTCCTCGTATAACGGATTGGGTTTGGGTGTTTAGTAAAGAGTTCTGTTCAAGGAGAGACAGTAGTTTGAAAGCAAGCGTACTTGGGCCACCCCTGCTAAGAGAAAATTGGTCTTATATTGAATTAATAAGCTTTTGCGAATCGTAGAAAGCAATAAGACCGCGAAAATGCGGCCTTATTATTAACAGTGGAAAATATGCGGTTTTTATTGTTTGTCTTGATCTTGCATTTGAGCTTTAATAAGTTCGCCCAGAGTAGTCGGGGAGGGACTTTCAGCTTGTTTTTCACTGTTTTCTTTGACCGCAGTGCCTTCTTCGGCAGCATCCTTGGCCTTGATAGAGAGCCCAATCTTGCGATTTTTACGGTCAATACTGATAATCACTGTTTCAACTTCGTCTTCGACGCTTAATACCTGAGATAAGTCTTCCACTTTATCGCGACTGAAGTCTGAAGCTCTCAGAGTGCCTTCCAGCTCATCAGAAAGTGAAATAGTTGCAGTCTTAGCATCTACTTTTGTAACAGTTCCTTTAACAATGCTGCCTTTATCATTTTCAGAGGTGTAGCTTGCAAAGCTGTCCTCATTTAACTGTTTAATACCGAGGGAAATGCGCTCGCGTTCAGAGTCAATCCCCAATATAACCGTCTCTATTTCATCGCCTTTCTTGAAGTTGCGGACCGCCTCTTCACCCGTCTCGTTCCATGCGATATCGGACAGATGCACTAATCCATCAATATTACCTTCAAGACCAATAAAAATACCAAAGTCGGTAATGGATTTGATATTACCGGTTATTTTATCGCCCTTTTCGTGTTGACGATCGAAGGCATCCCATGGGTTTTCTTGGCACTGTTTAATTCCTAGGGAGATACGGCGGCGTTCTTGATCGATTTCCAGGACCATGACTTCCACTTCGTCGCCGACCTGAACCACTTTAGAAGGATGCACATTTTTGTTAGTCCAGTCCATTTCTGAAACGTGCACGAGACCTTCAACACCCTCTTCAATTTCAGCAAAGCAGCCATAGTCAGTTAAGTTAGTAACAACGGCCTTTGCTTTCGTACCCACTGGGTAGCGATTATTAATTTCGACCCAGGGATCTTCCCCAGTTTGTTTGAGTCCTAGCGATACACGATTGCGCTCGCGGTCAAACTTGAGAATTTTGACGTCAATTTCATCGCCAATATTAACGACTTCGCTGGGATGTTTGATGCGCTTCCAGGACATGTCGGTTATGTGTAACAAGCCATCCACACCACCTAAATCGACAAAGGCTCCGTAATCGGTCAAATTCTTGACGATACCCTTCGCATTAATTCCTTCTTCTAAGCTGGCCAGTAATTCTTCGCGCTCCGCAGAGTTGGCTGATTCCATAACGGCTCGCCGCGATACGACAACATTGTTGCGTTTCTGATCGAGCTTAATCACTTTAAATTCGAGTTCTTTGCCCTCGAGGTGGCTAACTTCGCGCACTGGTCTGACATCGACTAGAGATCCTGGCAGGAATCCTCTGATACCAGCCACATCGACGGTGAAACCGCCTTTGACCTTCCCTGTGATAACGCCATTAACTACTTCTTCAGAAGTGTGAGCAGCTTCCAAGACTTTCCAGGATTCGGCGCGCTTGGCTTTTTCGCGAGAGAGTCGGGTTTCACCGAAACCGTCTTCGACAGACTCCAGCGCAACTTGGACCTCATCGCCAATATTTAGTGTAACTTCACCTTTTTCATTAGTGAATTCTTCGGCGGGAATAACCCCTTCGGATTTAAGACCAGCGTGAACTGTCACCCAGTCTTTATCAATATCGATAACTACACCGGTCACAATTGAACCGGGAACCATGTCAATGGTTTTTAGACTTTCTTCAAAGAGTTCTGCGAAATTTTCGCTCATAAAGGGAGGACCTAAGGTAATACATACAAAGCCGCGAAACTCGATTGTCCAGAAATGGATCTGCCTGAGATAGCTTGAGTGACGTTGTGTCTTTGCATACCGCATGGTCAGGAATGCGGGTCGGTTAAATTAAATCAGTTAATTGCCCCTGACAGGATTATCAAAGAACTGATCGGCTATAATGAAAGAAAAAAGTTGAGTTACGTTCCATGTTTTGTCGATTGCTCACGCGCGTGAAGAAGAAGTATCTTTTCTACAACTTCTTCAATCGACAGCTGAGTACTATCAATTAAGATGGCATCATCTGCTGGTTTCAAAGGTGAGACCGAGCGCTTTGTATCCCGAGCATCTCGAACTTTTATGTCTTTCAGAAGGTGGCGGAGGTTAGCAGATTCCCCTTGCTCGATCAACTGTTGGTAGCGACGCTTGGCTCGCTCTTCTGCCTCGGCCGTTAAGAAGATTTTTAGAGTTGCTTCTGGGAAAACGGTTGTTCCCATATCTCGTCCATCCGCAACTAGGCCCGGTGGTTTTTGAAAGTCGCGCTGTCGGGCCAGTAAAGCTTTTCGAACCTCAGGTAATGCAGCAACTTTAGAGGCTCCCACACTAAAAATTTCCTGGCGGATTAGGCCAGTAACTTCACGATCGTCTAAATAAACTCCGACACTTTTTTCCCCTGGTTCGAAACGGATGTTCAGGTGCTTGGTTAACTGTACGATTGCCACTTCATCCTCGGTTTCCAAGTCTCGCTGATGAGCGGCAACAGCGACTAAACGGTAGAGTGCTCCGCTGTCTAACAGGTGAAACCCCAGTCTTTCGGCTATCTCTCGACAAACCGTGCCCTTGCCTGAACCGCTTGGCCCATCGACTGTAATTACTGGAGCGGAGTTTGAGGTATTCATAATGGTCTGCTGTTAAGTTCGGGGT
>JBLIHY010000050.1:0-16834 GCA_047634655.1 Cellvibrionaceae bacterium | reverse complement strand
TTAGTCATCAATACCCAAGCGGGGATTTACACCTGAAACTTAAGTGATCTCCCATACAGCGCAGTTGGCGCAAGCCACCATATTTCCATCGTTGGCAAAGCTATTTGACAGATGATGGGTTATGATAAAATATGATATTTGAATCAAAAAAATATTGAGATTGTCAAAGTGAATTACCAAAATTATATTGAAATCACACCTGGTAAACGTAGCGGAAAACCTTGCCTGAAAGGCACCAGAACCAGTGTTTATGATGTGCTGGGATGGTTGGCATCGGGTATGACGACACAAGAGATTATTGACGACTATCCAGAACTGGCAGCCCATCATATCCAGTCCTGTCTCGCTTATGCCGCGGATAGAGAACACCACTCAGTGATTATTGCTGCATGAAGCTACTGCTTGATCAGAACTTGTCCCACCGACTGATTACATCATTAGAAGAATCCTACCCTGATAGTACTCAAGTCAGCTTGCTAGGAATGGGGGAGGCTACCGATAAAGCGATCTGGGAGTATGCGAAATTCAGGAACTACGCCGTTGTGACTCTGGATGCAGATTTTCATGAGTAAAGTCTACTCTGGTCAGGGCCACCACTGATTATCTGGCTAAAATGTAGGAATCAACCGAAACAGGCCATTCTTGAAAAACTCTTGAGACATCAATCCAGTATTGAAGCGGCATTACAAGACAAAGATGTCTGGTGTGTAGAGATTTATTGAGGAGCACCGTTCGTCTGACCGTTATCACAGGGTTTGCAAACTTGTTTCTAGTGACAAAAGAGACCGCCTGAAATTCTGCAAAATAATAAATAATAGGGTCTAAAAATAATAGAGCCATATGTGATTCTAAATCTATTGATTCATCCATAAATCAATCAGAGCATTCTTAGTTTAAAGCGGCGGCGAGCAATTTCTGAGTATAGCTGTGCTGTGGATTCTTAAGGACTTCGTCGGCGACATTTTGCTCGATAATTCTGCCTTCACTCAAGACGACAATTCGGTGGCTCAACACACTTATAATATTAACGTCATGACTTATCAGGATATAAGTTAGCTGGCGCTGCTCCTGTAAATGACGCAGTAAATCAATAATTCGCGCCTGCACCGTATAATCTAGCGCCGAGGTTGGCTCATCGAGAAATACCAATTTTGGATTTAATATCAGCGCCCGCGCAATGGCGATACGCTGTCGTTGTCCACCGGAAAATTCATGGGGATAGCGGTGCCGGCTCTGAGGATCCAGGCCGACTTCTAACATAATGTCGATGACTCTTTTTTCAATTTGCGATTTTTTTAAGTTCGGTTCGTGCAAGCACAAACCCTCGCTGATGATTTCCTGGAGAGATAGCCGCGGACTTAGGCTGGCAAAAGGATCTTGAAAAATAATTTGCATTTCTTTGCGTAGCGGTTTCAGTGCGCGCTCACTGAGCTTATCGATAGGTTTGTCGTTTAAGAGAATAGTTCCCGATGACGCGATCAAGCGTAATATGGCCAGAGCCAGCGTTGATTTCCCCGAGCCACTTTCTCCAACAATTCCTAAAGTGCTGCCGACGGGGACATCTAGATTAATGGATTTGACCGCCTCAAAAAATTTAGTTGGTTTTCTGAACAAAGGCTTGTTGATCGGATATTTAACCTCGAGATTTCTAACGCTGAGAATATTTCCTGGCCCTGTCGCCGATAAATCTAATTTAATCGGCGAGCCAGTGGGGCGACTGTTGATCAATAATTTCGTGTATGGGTGTTGCGGTTGTTTAAAGAGCAAATGGGTTTCATTTTCTTCGACAATACGACCGGCCTGCATCACTAAAGTACGGTCGGCAATATAACGGACCACGCCCAGATCGTGAGTGATGAGCAAAATACTCATGTCCATACTCGATTTCAAATCGATCAATAGATCCATGATTTCTTTTTGAATGGATAGATCCAGGGCAGTGGTCGGCTCGTCTGCAATTAATAGTTTAGGTTTATTGGCAAGTGCCATGGCGATCATTACTCGCTGGCGTTGGCCGCCGGATAACTGATGAGGATAAGCACCAAGTTTTGCTTCGGGATCTTTGATTTTGACTTTCTGCAGCAATTCCAGAATTTTCTCTCTCGCTGCTTTTCGACTGTCTTTTTGGTGAATACTAAGGACTTCGCGAATTTGTTTTTCAATGGTATGTAATGGATTAAGCGCACTAATGGGCTCTTGAAAAATCATACCGATTTCGTCGCCTCTAAAAGCGCGTTTTTCTTCTTTTGATAATTTCAGTAAATCGCGATTACCGAACTGGATAACTCCCGATGGGTGGAAAGCCATGGGGTAGGGTAGTAGCCCCATAATGGCGTGCGCTGTGAGCGATTTTCCAGAGCCTGACTCGCCAACCAGCGCCAGGGTTTCGCCCTCTTCGAGATCAAAACTAATCCCTTTGACGATATCCGCAACTTGTCCCTCCCCCTGGTGAAAGCTAATGGAGAGATCGTTAACACTGAGCAATTTCGTCATGGGCTTTTAATTGAGGCGTTGGGCTATTTGCATGAGGCAGCGATTATTTGGCAGTGGTTAATTTTACTGAGTAATCGCTAAGTTATTAGAAGACGTTTTCATCACTGGTTAAGTATGTTGATTCATTAAACGTGGATCAAAAGCATCGCGGATACCTTCGCCGATAAAAACTAACAAAGTCAACATGCCGGACAGCACCACAAAAGCTGAGATCGCCAGCCAGGGCGCATGTAAATTGCCTTTCCCCTGTGATACTAATTCACCTAATGAAGGGGACCCTGGCGGCAGACCAAATCCTAAAAAATCCAAGGCAGTCAAGGTGGTGATAGCAGCGGTAATAATAAAGGGTACAAAGGTCATGGTGGCGACCATGGCATTGGGAAAAATATGCCGGGTCATAATCGTGGCGTTGCCGACACCCATGGCTTTCGCTGCGCGCACGTACTCTAAGTTGCGCCCTCGTAAAAATTCAGCTCTGACCACATCGACTAAACTGGTCCAGCTAAAAATTAGTAACACTAGCAGTAGCCACCAAAAGTTAGGCTGAATCAGACTGGCTAAAATAATCAGTATGAATAACTGTGGCATGCCATTCCATATCTCCAGGAATCGCTGACCATAGAGATCTACCCAACCGCCATAGTAGCCTTGCAATGCGCCGACTAATACGCCGATTAGTGAGCTTCCTATCGTCAATGTCAGTGCAAACAATACTGAAATACGAAAGCCGTAGATAACTCTGGCAAGTACATCTCTGGCCTGATCATCGGTGCCCAGCCAGTTATCCGTCGTGGGCGGAGAGGGCGCAGATTGGGGAAGGTCGTTAATATGGGTATCGTAGCTATAGGGGATCAACGGCCAAAGCATCCAGCCTTCATCGCTAATTAAATCGATGATGTAGGGGTCGCTGTAGTCCGCCTCCGTATCGAAATCGCCCCCGAAGATAGTCTCTGGATAGGATTTAAATATGGGGGTGTAAAGGTCTCCCTGATAGGTGATCAGAATGGGTTTGTCGTTAGCAATAAATTCAGCAAACAAGCTGACAACAAACAAAACAGAAAAAATATAAAGACTCCAAGTTGCCCTAGAATTTCCGAAAAAAAGCTTCCAGCGACGTTGCTGGATGGGCGTCAGTTTTTTGTAAATCTTCACCAGCGGCATCACAGGCTGCGACCGCCAAAATCAATCCGAGGATCGACCCAAACATAGACGAGATCGGATATTAATTTAATTAAAAGTCCCGCCAAGGTAAAAATGAATAAAGTCCCAAAGACAACTGGATAGTCGCGACTCAACACCGATTCAAAACTTAAAAGCCCTAGGCCATCTAGCGAAAATATGACCTCTATTAGGACGGATCCGCTGACGAAAATACTGAGAAAAACCGCGGGGAAGCTAGCGATGACAATTAACATCGCGTTGCGGAATACGTGTCCGTAAAGCACCTGTTTTTCCGTCAAGCCTTTGGCCCGAGCGGTTTGCACATATTGCTTGTTGATTTCTTCGAGGAAAGAATTTTTTGTCAACAAGGTCAGTGTGGCGAAGCCACCAATTGTATAAGCCGCTAGAGGCAGTGTGATATGCCAGAGATAATCCTTGATTTTTCCCCACCAGCTAAGGCTGTCGAAATCGGCTGAGGTTAATCCTCGCAGCGGGAACCATTCGAGGAAACTGCCACTGGCAAAGAAAACGATTAATACAATGGCCAGGAGGAAGCCAGGGATAGCGTTGGCGACGACGAGAACGAAACTTGTCCAAACATCAAAATGACTGCGGTGACGTACCGCTTTGGCAATGCCCAGTGGGATGGAGATCAGGTGTATCAGCAGCGTGCTCCAAAGTCCCAAAGTAATCGTGACCGGCATTTTCTCCAGGATCAGATCGATAACTGAAATATCGCGAAAGAAACTTTCCCCGAAGTCAAAGGATAGATAGCTCACCACCATATCGATAAAGCGTTCGTGAACGGGCTTATCGAAACCGTAGAGTGCTTTGATCTCCTCTAAAATTTCCGGTGGCAAGCCCTGTGCTCCCCGGTAGCCGTTCTCGCTTGTATTATTGAGCTCAACGCCGACACTGCTGCCTCCAGTGCGGTTATTTTCTGCGATGGATTGGCCTTGTAACTTAGCGACCATCTGTTCGACAGGACCGCCGGGTGCGGCCTGAGCAATCAGAAAGTTAATCAGTAATATGCCAAATAAAGTGGGTGGAATCAGCAATAACCGACGAATGACATATGTGCCCATAGTTTATGGAGAGCTTCCAGGATTTTTCACGAGGCTTCACGGATTGCTGGCGATTGACCGTGGATTCATTGTTCTTCTCCGACAGTTGCGCCGGAGCTTAGCTTACTGGCTTTCTCTGGATCGTACCACCAGGTGAGAATACCCAGCGTATAGTAACGATCGTAGATGGGCGGCTGTTGCGGAACCCCGAATTTGTTCCAGTGAGCCAATCGATTGCTGGCTTTGTACCACTGGGGAATCACATAATGATAATGCAGTAATACGCGGTCTAGTGCACGAGTAGCGGCAACCAACTGGTTTCGATCTTCCGCGCTGACTACGGCTTCAATCATGGCGTCTACTACTGGATTCTCGATCCCAATAACGTTGGCGCTTCCCTGGGCACCTGCGGCCTCACTGCCCCAATAATTGAACAGTTCATTGCCCGGCGACTCGCTCTGCCTGTAAGAATGCACCATCATGTCAAAATCGAATTGTCTCTGGCGGTTGATATACTGAGAGGTATCGACGAGCCTTATACGCGCTTTAATGCCTAGCTTCGCCAGATCTTTTATCAAGGGGTTGACGATGCGTTCGAATCCAGGAAGAGCGAGTAATATTTCAAAACGTATAGGCTCGTTCTCTGGGTTGTACAGTTGATTGTCTACTACTTTGTAGCCAGCTTCATCCAGCATTTTTTTGGCAATACGCAAGTTTGGGCGGTTTAAGCCCGATCCATCCGCAGTGGGTGCGACGTAGGGTTCTGTGAAAATTTTCTCGGAAAGCTGGTCTTTGAAGGGAGTCAACAATTCCAGCTCAGCCGTAGAGGGCAGGCCAGTTGCGGCAAAATCACTATTGGCAAAATAACTGTTAGTTCGCTTGTAAGCCCCATAAAAAAGCGTTTTATTCGACCACTCGAAGTCAAAAGCGTAAGCCATGGCCTCGCGCAAGACGATGTCTTGGAAGATGGGTCTGCGCAAATTGTAGACAAATGCTTGCATACCGCTATTGGCCTTGTGGGCTATTTCTCGTTTTACCAAGTCACCTTTTTCTACAGCGGGGGTGTTGTAAGACGTCGCCCAAAACTTTGAGCTGCTTTCCCATCGATAATCGTACTCACCGGCTTTCAGTGCTTCTATGGCCAGATTCATATCCCTATAGTAATCGATGGTGATAGTGTCAAAGTTGTACAAACCGCGATTAACCGCGAGGTCTTCACCCCAGTAATCTTCGACGCGTTGGAAGTGGATGCTATGTCCCGGTTTAACCTTTGCTATGCGATAGGGGCCGCTGCCCAGAGGGACATCTAGACTGCTTTTATTGAAATCTTTATCTTTCCAGAAGTGCTCGGGTAAAATGGGCAGACTCCCCACCGACAGGGCAAGCTCGCGATTATTGCCATCTTTAAAAGTATATTTGACCTTGTGAGTTTCCAGGGCCTCCACTTTGTCGACATCGGCGTAGAAAAACCTATAGGTAGGATCGCCTTTTTCCATTAATAAGTTAAAGGTGAATACGACATCTTCAGCGGTGATGGGGTGGCCATCGTGAAAACGGGCTTCGGGACGCAGATGAAAAATTACCCAGTGGCGGTCTTGAGGATATTCAATGGTGTGGGCCAGAGCACCGTATTGCGTAAATGGCTCGTCCCCGGAAGCCACTGTTATCGAATCGTAAATGAGGTTTAGTTTGTCTGCTGCATTGCCCTTGGTAATAAATCCGTTGAGGCTATCAAAGGTCCCGAAGCCGGATAAGCGAAGGATTCCCCCTTTCTTTGCCTGACTGGATGTGTAGTCAAACCGGTCAAAATCTCGTGGATACTTAGGGCCTCCATGCATTGAAATGGCGTGACTCTTGACAACCGTATTCGCGTCGATACTGGCGAAACATGGAAGGCTCAATAGCGGTGTGAGTAGTGAGCAAACGACTAGAGTAAAGACTCGAATAAACATAATATTTGAAAGTAGTTGTTAACGGTTTAGTCTATGAAAAAGTTTGCGCTTGTCAGCCCGTACTTTTATCGAATTGGTAATTTATTTGACGCCCCTTGCAATGAAAACGATCATGTCCTTCCTTAGGAAAGACGAACCGACGGCCTTCGTTGCGGTTTTTTTGAAGCCAATGGGCTTTCCAGAGTAAGATTCGCTCGCCAGAGTCTTCCCGATGACTCTGGCTTCCGATTTTAGTACTGTTGCGGATCAAGTTTCGAACCGTCAAAATTTAGTACAATTTAAGAGTACCTTAATTCATTCATCTATGAACTAATCTTCGGTCGAAAAACAAAAATTCGAATTTTTGTTTTTCTCTCATTTTCAATCGCTTAAGTGATTAAAAATGAGCGTGCTTGCCTGTGCTGCAGGAATCTCTGAATTGATCAAAGATTCCTTAATTTACTTGTCGACATATTGACTGCCACCTATTTACACCAAAAATCATTCTATGCCAAAAATTATTAATCGTTCTTTTCCTGAAACAGATTTCAGCGATGTTGTCCCCGCTCTATTGCGGCGTATTTATGCGGGTCGAGGTGTCAGTTGCGATGATCAGGTATGTTATAGCCTTCAATCGCTGTTGCCGCCTAACAGCTTGCAAGGTCTTTCCAAAGCGCTCGATCTATTAGTCGACGCTTTTTATGATGGTAAGAGGCTGCTGATCGTTGGTGATTTCGATGCTGATGGGGCAACCAGTTGTGCGCTATCCGTGCTGGCGTTTAGAGCGCTGGGTTTGAAGAATGTAGATTTTTTAGTTCCCAACCGCTTTGAGTACGGCTACGGCCTGACACCGGAGATCGTTCACAAGGCACAAGACTACCATCCGGATATTATTTTGACAGTGGATAACGGCATCGCCAGTGTAGAGGGTGTCGCTGAGGCCAAAGATCTTGGCCTTCAAGTGATTATTACCGATCATCACTTATCCCCGATGAAGTTGCCAATAGCCGATGCTATTGTCAATCCGAATCAATCCAGTTGTTGCTTTCCCTCAAAGCATCTGGCGGGTGTTGGTGTCATTTTTTATGTGCTCTGCGCCCTACGAACGCGCTTGAGATCCGAAGGCTGGTTTAGCAAATCGGCTGTCCCCGAGCCTAATCTCACGGAATTTCTGGATCTGGTGGCCCTGGGTACGGTGGCCGATGTGGTGCCCATGGACCACAATAACCGCATACTGGTGTATCAGGGATTACAGCGCATACGTGCTGGCAGGTGTCGCCCTGGGATTTTATCGCTTTTGGCCGTCGCCGGTAAAAATTTTCAAAATATAACCAGTCAAGATCTGGGCTTTATTCTCGGTCCACGCTTGAACGCGGCCGGGCGTTTGGATGATATTTCCATCGGTATTCAGTGTCTGCTTACCGATGATCACACCGAGGCGTTGGAACTGGCGACCCAGTTAGATGATTTAAACCGCGATCGCCGCAGTATTGAGACGGTCATGCAGCGCGAAGCGACGGAGCTATTGGCATCCATGTCTGCGCAATCTACCGACATGCCTTGGGGTTTGTGTTTATTCAATGATCAATGGCACCAAGGGGTTGTTGGTATTCTCGCATCGCGAATCAAGGACAAATTTCACCGTCCAGTCATCGCCTTTGCCAGAGCAGAAGATAATACTCTGAAGGGTTCCGCGCGCTCTATTCCCGGACTACATATCCGAGACGCCCTGGACAGCGTTGCGACGATGTACCCTGGCGTGTTAACGAAATTTGGCGGGCATGCCATGGCCGCGGGCTTGACCTTGGAACAGGGGCAATACGATACCTTTTCTCAAGGCTTTGATCGTGTTGTCAGAGAGCGCTTGTGCCCGCAACAACTGGAGCAAATATGGGAGGTAGACGGCGAGCTTGGCTCGCGCGATCTCAAGCTCGAAACCGCACAGCTTTTACAAACGGCAGGCCCCTGGGGCCAGAACTTTCCCGAGCCTTTATTTCGAGGTCGTTTTTTGTTGGTTAATCAACGAATTGTGGGCGTTAAGCATTTAAAACTCAGTCTGGCGCATCTCGATTCGCCGCAAACATTAATTGATGCTATTGCGTTTAATATCGATGTAACTATCTGGCCAAACCCAGAGATCGATGAAGTGAAAATCGTATACCAACTATCGATTAATGAATTTCGAGGTATGCAATCTTTACAACTACTGGTGAAATATATTGAATAACTGCCACTTAAGCGATTGAAAATGGGGGCGCTTCCCGCTGTTGTAGGAATCTCTGAACTGACCGAAAACAGGTTGTCCAAGGTGCGGACCTTGCAAAAAGCGAAAATCAGTCCGCTAAAAATTGCTTATCCACATCACTTGGTAGGGTTTCATGACCAGCTCACTTATATCGTTATTAATAGGCGCCTTTCCGATCAAATCATACCAGTCATTGTTCAATGTTAAATTTAGCGCGGACAGTAAAATAGTCTGCGGCTGGTTGCTAATGTTGTTGAGACAAAAGATGCATTGGCGTCGATCCAAACTCTGCCTCCAGAAAGCAAATACTTGATCGCTAATATGCAAAGTAAATTGCGTCGCATTGGGATGAAAGGCGGGTTGTTGTTGGCGGATTGAAATAATATCTTTCAGGTTCCGCAGTACAATACTTGAAAAGTGCTTGCTGTTATCAAGTATTTTTTCCAGCTCATCGGAATCCCATCGGTGACGGTTAATTCCCCGGTTGTGGCCGGTTCTTGCAACTTTTTCTTCGTCGTTTTCGGTAGCTAGCAGGCTGTGGATATAAAATGCAGGAATACCCTCTAAGGCCAGCATAATGGCATGTGCACAAATAAAACGAGGAATCTGCCAGTGATCCGCTCCTTCAGTTGTCCCTTTTAAGGCGTCAAATAGGGATATATTAATTTCGTAGGGCTTGTTGATACCACTGTCCAAAGCTCGCCAGGAAATTCGCCCGCCAAACTTTTCCATGGTGGCAACCATAGTATTCAATTGATCGTTGCTAAGCAGTCCCTCTACGGGGCGCAGACCAATTCCGTCGTGAGAGGCAATAAAGTTAAAGTAGGTTGTACCATTGCGTGCTGGCGGCATGCTCATCAGCCAGTTTTTCAAGTGAAAACAATTTCCAGTAATTAGTGTGTTGAGCAGCAGGGGAGGGAGTGAAAAGTTATAAATACAGTGTGCTTCATTGCTGTTACCAAAGTAAGACAGGTTTTCCCGGTTGGGGATGTTGGTCTCTGTAATAATGATAGCGTCTTTCTGGGCGTGCTCAATTAACCGCCTTAACAATCTGACCAGTTCGTGAGTTTGCGGTAAATTGGTACAAGAGCTACCGATTTTTTTCCAGAGAAAGGCCACTGCATCAAAGCGAAAAATTCGCACTCCGTGGTCTAGGTAATAGCGAATAACCTTGACCATTTCGCACAGCACTTCCGGGTTGGCAAAATTTAAATCCACCTGGTCGTGACTGAAGGTACACCACACGTACTTGGTGCCATTCGTGGTTTCCGTTTTTTTTAGCAACGGCGAGGTCCGCGGGCGAACTACACTGCTGAGATCTTCGTCTGGAGATACCGTCAAAAAATAGTCTTTACCGGGTTTTTCCTGACGAATAAATTGTTGAAACCAGAGGTTGTCCTTTGAGCAGTGATTAATGACCAGATCGCTCATCAGGAGAAAGTCGCGGCTGAGTAAATCGATATCATCCCAATTACCGAGATCTGGGTTTACTTCTAAATAGTCGACAACTGAAAAACCATCATCTGCGCAATAAGGAAAAAAAGGCAGAATATGTACTATGTTAATTTTCTCAAGCAGATGTTGATGTAAAAAGTGATGCAGGGTTTTGAGCGGTGTCTCCGCCTTTTTTATGATCGAATTGCCATAGGTAATAATAGCAATATCTTTTTCGGTCCAGTGATTGTGATTTAGCAGCGGTTCGTAACAAACTTCATCGAGTCTGATTGCCTTGATGAGTTGCTGTGATGTTTTTGCGTTATCGTTTTCTGGATAAATGATTTCCAGATGTTGTTCAATAAATTCGAGTAGTTTTTTTAGCGTGTCTTCTTGCATAAATTTTTACGATGGTCATCATTTAATGAATAAAATTATTGAAACTCTTTGTGGTCTTTTTCGACCGCATCTATCAACTGCTGGTAGATGTCTGGTATGGCGCTGACCACACGGTTCCAACTGGGAATAAAGGGATTTTCCATGGGCTTATCTAAAAATTCTTGTCCGGCCTTCATGATATTTTTGGCAAACATTTCAATAGCCATCTCTTCTTTATGAATATCCAAATCCAAATTATTGATAATGGCATCATTCTTGTAAGCTTCAACAAAATTTAGCGCGATGCCAAAGTAAGTCGCTTTAATCGTGCGGAACGATTCGGGAGTAAATACCGTTCCCTGCGTAGCTAATTTACGGAACAGGGCTTTACAGATATCAATGGACATTTTCGACAAGCCCTTTTCGGCATCGTCTACCGATAAATCCTGGTGTTTATGATCGTAGGTTTCGGCAATATCTACCTGGCATAAGCGATTTCTTGAGTGATTTCGATGCGCTTCAGAAAGGACGCCAATTTCGAGACCCCAGTCGCTAGGAATGCGGATATCAGTAATCACATCGCGACGAAAAGAAAATTCACCCGCCAAAACATAGCGATAGCTATCCATGTAGTCCAAGTACGCAGAAGTGCCAACGATTGTTTTCAGCGCGTGCAGCAAAGGCGTTACCAGCAAACGGCAAACGCGACCATTCATGCTCTGACGGGCAACTCGGGCGTAGTAGCCTTTGCAAAATTCGTAGCTAAAATTTGGGTTGGCAACGGGATAAATCAGGCGGGCCAGTAAGCGTCGATCGTAAGTCAAAATATCGCAGTCGTGCAAGGCGATGGATTCGCTTTTTCCAGAGGCAAAAATATAACCGAGGCAATACCAGACGTTGCGTCCCTTTCCTGCTTCCTGTGGTGCCAGCCCCAATTTTTGCAGCTCTCGATCAATGGATTTTAGTCGAGGGCCGTCGTTCCAAAGTATTCGATGATGTTGAGGCAGCTCACCGAAAAATTTTACAGCTTGTTGGTATTGCTCTTTATTAGCGGAGTCCAGGCCAATCACAATCTGATTGAGGTAGGGCACTTTTTTTAAGTGTTGCACGATATTGGGGAGAGCCTCTCCTTGTAATTCAGAGAACAGCGATGGCAACAGCAAAGACATGGGCCGAATTTTGGAAAAGCACAGCAGTTCGTACTCCAACTCTTCAAGACTTCGATTTGATAAGTCGTGCAGTGTTGTGATGATGCCGTTTTGATAAAAGTCTCCCATGATAATACCCGTGTTTAAGAGAAAACCGCGTTAATGATCTCAGCCCAGCCTTTGGGACCGAGTCCTTCGCTAATGATTTTACAGGGATGCTTGAAGATTGGTGGTTGCTTTACCGTCGAGCGGATTGCCACGGCGATGTCAGCCGTTTTCAGCATATCGATATCGTTATCACTATCGCCTAAAGCCAGTATTTTTACTTTGGTTTGATACTTGTCAGCGTAATATAACTTAAGTCGCTGGGCCGCTTCACCCTTATGAGTTTTACCCGTCAGATGAATAAAACGCCCGCCTTCCGTGAAGCAAATTTTTCTTTCGCGCAGTTCGCAAAAAAATAGAGCTTTTTGTTCTTCTGTACCTAGCCATTGCAACGGTTCTGAAAAGTATCGTTGATTGGCAAGTTCTGCTTCGGCTGCCGAGAGCTTTGTGAGCGCCATGATATCTTGAGTATTCATGGTATGAAAAGCTCGAAACATCGAAAGAAAACCTTTTGGAACTTGAGATAATTCATCGATGAGTTGCTCTCTTGAAATCCCCAGTGTGATTTTCCAGAAATCTTTCCATTCATCTGCGTGTTCCGGCTGCTCTGGAAAGTCGTTTTTGGGGATAAAAATACCGGAACCATTTTCAACAATAAATGGATGTCTGTTTTCCAGTCTAGTACGCAGCTGTTCGACTTCACTGTAGGTTTTGCTGGTATTGACGATCACGGGAATGTTCTTTGTCTCCAGAAGATGCAAAGCTTCCCGAGCGGCCGAAAAATCGTAGGTATGATGATCCAGTAGGGTGCCGTCCAGGTCAGTCACTACCAGCCAACGACTATCAGCGTTACGATTCATTATCGATCCGCCGCGTAACCTGGTGATTGCGGTCCAGGGTAAAAGCACTATCGGCTATCGACGGCAGTGTTTGCAGCATATGTTCGGTAAGCCTTTGATAGTGCTGGATAAAGCGCGCTAGCTGTGTCTCGTCCATGGTACTGCTGCGGTCTCTGGAGGTTGCGTAGAAGGCTTCATTAACTTGTTGTCGAAGTTTATCTTCCTGGATTCTTCGCCACTCATACACACAGGCAAAACTGGGTGCTTGAATCATAATCAGGGTATCTATCTTTTGAAATAACGGCAGGTATGTTCGTTTGATCGCTTCATTGACAGCGCGACGCCAGATACCCTCACTATCTTCGTCGAGCTCCAAGTCATTGATCGGATCCAGCAGCTCGTTATCTTTTTGAGCGCTGGTGCCGACGCACCAACCTTCGAGAAGAATAATATCTGCGGGGGTCAAAAAATTATCCCACTCCTGCAGTGATCGTCGATCGTCGCGGGATTTGTCAAATCGAGGAATCGTTATCCAGCCCGACTGTTTCGATAATTGGTCGAGCGATTGTTGTAATAAATCTACGTCGTGGGTGCCCGGGACACCGCGAGTCGCAAACAAGGGATGAATCTCATCGGCTAATTGTTGGCGCTTGGCGTGAGTGTGGTAAAAATCGTCAATCGAGAGGTTGGCGACAGAGAGCTGGTGGTGGTGCCGTAAAAACATAGTCAGCAGTTCCGACAGAGTAGATTTACCGCTGCCCTGGCAACCATTGATGCCAACCAGCAAAGTCGAAGATGGTTTAGCCATGGCCGCCAACTCATCTGCCAGCGGTAAAAAATAGTTGCCGGCCATAGTGAGATAGCTGTCGGGTAGCTGGTGTGTTTGGCAGAATAGGGATAATTGCTGACGATATTCTTGATTCATTTGATGCTTGTTGCCTTTCTAATACTTATTTTTACCTTGGCTCCTGCTTAGCACTAATCTTCTTTGAATAGGTAGTGAAAAATTTCCCGCTCCGGCAGACATTGGACGCACTCACCCAAGCGTTCAGTTTATTATCAAAACAGAAAATTATTTGTGCAAAGTCCATGTATTATATTACCAGCATTCCCCATGATAGCTGTTAAACTCGCCCGCCTGTGCTCACCATTGAACCATTGTACAAATGTCAAAAGACCTCTCTAAGCCAACGGGGCTATTGCGTTCCGGTCTGATTGTCAGTGCTATGACAATGTTATCCCGGGTATTCGGTTTAGCTCGCGACGTTGTTCTTGCCAACACTATCGGCGCAGGGGCGGGAGCCGATGCTTTTTTTGTTGCTTTTAAAATACCCAATTTTTTACGCCGCTTATTTGCCGAAGGCGCTTTTGCTCAAGCTTTTGTCCCTGTGCTTTCCGAGTACCGGGAGCGCGGCACTCGAGAGGCGGTGAGGGAGTTGATCGATCGCGTCACCGGTTTGCTGGGCACCACGTTATTGGGACTGACGGTGATAGTAGTTGTCGCCGCGCCGCTGGTAACGACAATTTTTGCCCCTGGCTTTCGCGGCGATGCATACAAATTCGATTTAGCTCAGCACATGCTGAGAATCACTTTTCCGTACTTATTACTTATTTCTCTAACGGGTCTCGCTGGCGCTATCCTCAATGCCTACGATCGTTTTGCAATCCCGGCTTTTACTCCAGTATTACTGAATATTTGTCTGATTACGGTCGCCATTTGGATTAGTCCTTATTTCGCGTCTCCTGTAATTGCTCTGGCTTGGGGTGTATTAGTGGCTGGGATGGTTCAGTTGGCTTTTCAGATTCCTTTTCTCTACCGGCTACGATTACTGCCCCATCCAAAACTTGACTTCAAGCACGAAGGGGTTAAACGAGTACTGTTGCTGATGGTACCGGCAATGTTTGGCGTTTCCGTTTCTCAAATCAACCTGCTCCTGGATACAGTGCTGGCGTCTTTTCTTCCTACGGGCAGTGTCTCTTGGCTTTATTACTCCGATCGTCTGGTAGAACTTCCACTCGGTACGGTAGCCGTTGCCATGGGTACGGTAATCTTGCCCAGTCTTTCCCGTCAGCATGTTTTGCAGGATGCTAGCCGCTTTAACGCCACGATTGACTGGGCTTTGCGTTGGATGTTACTGATTGCGCTACCAGCGACACTGGCGCTGATAATATTGGCAGAGCCTATTCTGGCTACGCTTTTTGGATATGGTAAAACTAATGCAAGGGATATCGCGATGTCGGCTATGAGTCTCAGGGCTTATGCCCTGGGTTTATTGGCCTTTATGTTAATCAAGGTGTTAGCTCCAGCCTACTTTTCTCGCCAGGATACTAAAACACCTGTGAAAATAGGGATTATATCGATGGTTGCCAATATGGTACTTAATATTTTATTGGTTATTCCCCTGCATTTTATCTGGCAGATTGGCCATGCGGGACTCGCGCTGGCCACATCTCTGGCGGCGTTCATCAACTTCGTTTTACTCTATCGAGGACTCCGTCGAGCCCGCATCTATCAACCTCTAGCTGGATGGTTGCGCTATTTCGGGCAGTTGTTGGGGGCGAATCTAATAATGGTATTAGTGCTATTAATTTCTCTTTCCAGATTGGAAAAGTGGGCGAGCTATGGCTTAGATGAACGTATTTTTTACATGGCGTTTCTGTGTATTGCTGGCTTGGCGTGTTATCTACTGGCGCTGTGGTTGCTAGGTGTCCGAACAGAAATTTTCAAGCGACAACAATAATAACTAGCTCCTCTGGCTTGAATTTAAAATAGCTTGAATTTAAAATAGCTTGGATTTAAAAATAGAAGGGCTTTATAGTGATTTTCACGCGGTACTTGAATAATAAAAAGCTTATCTTTAGAGAGATCCGCACTGATATTTCTGTGCCAACATTAACTGTTTAATCCAAGCTAAATGGTTTCGGCCTTCGCACTTTCCTAAGTCTATCCTATGCCTGAGTTACCCGAAGTCGAGACTACGCGGCGAGCCCTTGAGCCCCATCTCACCGGCCGAACCGTCCACAAATTATTGATACGCCAGCCCTCTCTGCGCTGGCCGGTCCCTCAATCGCTACCGGATCATCTTCAAAACAAAAAATTGCTGGCTATTCAGCGCCGTGGGAAGTACTTGTTGTTTCGATTCGATCATGGATATATGTTGGTGCATTTGGGAATGTCGGGCAGTTTAAGGATCGTCAAGGTCGATGAACTTCCAAAAAAACACGATCATATCGACTGGATCTTTAGCTCTCAAAAAATAATGCGTTTCCACGATCCACGGCGTTTTGGATCTGTTTTGTGGACCGAAGAGCCGATCGAATCTCACCGGCTTTTGAAAAATTTAGGGCCTGAGCCGTTGTCCGCGGATTTTGATGGCGATTATTTGTTTAAAGCCAGTCGCAACCGTCAAAAAAATATCAAAAGCTTCATCATGGACAGCCATATTGTCGTGGGTGTAGGCAATATTTACGCCAATGAATCGTTGTTTATGGCTGGCCTTCGCCCGTCTCGACCTGTGACCAGAGTTTCGCGTGCGGCCTACCACACGCTTGCTGAAGCCATTAAAAATGTCTTGCAGCGATCGATCGTCCAAGGAGGGTCGACGCTGAGAGATTTTGTTAGTGGCGATGGCCAGCCCGGTTATTTCACCCAACAACTGAATGTCTACGGACGGCAAAACCAGGTCTGTAACATTTGTGGCAAGATCCTGAAAGCGCTGCGCCAAGCGCAGCGGATAAGTGTTTACTGTCCCCAATGTCAAACTTAATTGTTTAAGATCCAGGGATTAGAACAAGCTATCAAAGACGTATGACCCTACTGCTACAGGTATTTTTGACCCCGATAATAAGATGCATAGCTTCGATACTACTCGAGCAACAAATCTCTACTAACGAAGATGAACGTGAGAACTTTTATGAAAACCCCCGGATGGATACTTCAGTGTTGTTTACTGTCAACCCTGAGTTTTTCGGCATACGCCGACTCATCACTGTCGTTTGAACTGGGACGCTGGCAACCCGATTACTCCGGCAGTGC
>JBLIHY010000049.1:0-17053 GCA_047634655.1 Cellvibrionaceae bacterium | reverse complement strand
TGGCAACCCGATTACTCGGGCAGTGCTGGCCTGGAGGGCAACTCAGCTACTTTTGACGAGCTCGGCTACGACGATTTCGATCACGACTTGTTGATTGTTACCCTGCGGCACCCGGTGCCGCTACTACCTAATGTACGCTTTCAGACCGTGGAGTTGGAGAGTAATGGCGTTGGGACACCCGAGGGAGACTTTGTTATTTCGGACGGTAGATTCACGGGAGGCTTTCCAATTACTTCGAGAGTGGATTTATCATTTAAAGACCTTACCTTTTTTTATTCGCCGGTAAACCATTGGATAAGGCTGGATCTGGGGCTAACTTATCGTCATTTCGATGGATCTATTGCCGGAAATGGTTTCCGTGTAGCGTTGGGCAGGCGTTTTGAAACCAACGTGGATAAAATCGTCGACTTAGAACTCGCTCTCATTTATGCGGCTGCAAAAATTGATCTGCCTTTGACCGAGGCTTATGTGAATTTTACGGGAAATTTTTTCAACTACGATGGCGACGACGTCGCCGACTGGACAGTGGCGGCTGGCTACACTCACAGCTTTTCGAAGGTAAAGTGGTCTGCTGAGTTAGGGTTGCGGATTCTGGAGATTACGTCGGAAGATTTTGACAATGATTCTCTAAACGAAAACCTGGATTTAAAAATGGAAGGTCTCTATCTCCAACTTGGGCTAACATTTTAAGGCTAGGGGGGCTTCGTAGCTTAGGGAATGTATCAATGAAGAGGCTAAGGGGATTTCAGTAGCGCTAGTATGGTTTCCAATTCAGTGATAAGACTGGCGATAATAGCTTTATTGTAATGGGGTGCAGCAGAGCTACTGTTCTGGCCCGTCTCATCTCCCATTCTTTGCCGTGCACCACCAATAGTGAAACCTTGGTTATAGAGCAATGCGCGAATTTGACGAATAGTAAGTACGTCTTGGCGTTGATAATAGCGGCGATTACCGCGGCGTTTCACTGGTTTAAGCTGCGGAAATTCTTGCTCCCAATAGCGCAAAACGTGGGCCTTAACCGCACAGAGTTCACTCACCTCACCAATAGTAAAGTAGCGTTTCCCGGGAATGACTGGCAATTCGTCGTTATCTTTCGGTTCCAGCATAGGCTGCTACGCGTGCTTTCAATTTTTGCCCAGGGTGAAAGGTTACTACTCGCCGTGCAGAAATAGGAATTTCCTCACCGGTTTTGGGATTTCTCCCGGGACGTTGTTTTTTGTCACGTAAATCAAAGTTGCCAAACCCAGACAGTTTGACTTGTTCATTTTTTTCGAGAGATAAGCGAATTTCTTCAAAGAAAATCTCAACCAGCTCTTTGGCTTCCCGCTTGTTTAGTCCAAGGTCTTTAAATAGCTTTTCAGCCAGCTCTGCCTTGGTTAGTGCGTCTGACACCCCTACGGCTCCTTAAACTATTATTGGTCTGAAGAAAAACCACCCGGTTGAAACACCACCACTGAGGCTGTGTTAGCAGTAAGAAACTGCGTTCTACACTCTTTATTTTTTGTGCTGAAAATCTAGTCGAAATTCGAAAATTCATTTGACTTTCAGCATTTATATCAGCTTTTGATTGATTCTGATACCTTTGTGTATTGCTAACGGCCCGATTATTTTAATCACTGGGCCAATGCCCCACTGTGCTCAAAATTATCAACTAACTACCTATCGATAAATTGTTACTAACGTAGCTCGGCATTAAGAGCTTTTTTGAGTGTGTCGACGATTTTGTTAATTAAATCCGAAACTTCAACTTCTGTAAGAGTGCGGGAAAGATGTTGAAAGGTCAAGCCCAGCGCAACACTTTTTCTATAGGAATCAATACCTTTGCCAACATATACATCAAATATTTTTAAGTTGGTGAGCAAGTTTCCGGCCACGGCTTTTACTGTAGATTCAAGCTGCGAGACAGCCAAATTCTGGTCGACAATGACGGCGATATCCCGGCGAACTTCTGGAAAACGCGATAGAGACTCGAAGTGATGCAGTTTGGCTTCCGCTAATGCTTGTTGTGTGATTTCAAAGAGGTAGACCGTTTGTGGTAGATCGAAGTCTCTCTGAATTTTGGGGTGGAGAGCGCCGACATAGCCAACGGCTTGGTCGCCGAGCGAAATTTTCGCGGCCTGGCCTGGGTGCATAGCGGGGTGCGTCGCGGCTTGAAAATGGAACTGATCGGATTTGCCGGTTAGCGCCATCAAGCTCTCTACATCGCCTTTAATGTCGTAAAAATCGACATGGTCCTGAGTGCTGGACCAGGATTCCTGATGGCGATGACCATAAATCAGCCCCGCAATTACCGCTTGTTGTTGGATGCCGGGAATAATATTCGCCGATGTTTGGTGGGCTGGTAAGAAGCGTAACCCCGTTTCAAAAAGGCGTATTCTGCTGTGTTGGCGCTTTAAATTATGTTTTAACACGCCAATGAGGCTCTGCCATAGCGATGTCCGCATTACCGCCATATCCGAACTAATCGGGTTTAGTAGTGGAATGAAGTCGGTGTCTGGGTCGAGCGCTGATTGTATCGCCGGGTCAACAAAGCTGTAACTAATTGTCTCTCGATAATCTCGCGAAACTAAATGGTTGCGCAGCGCCATTAAACCCACTTCGGCTTCGCGGTGAGCGGGTAGATTCACAGCCATTTTCAGGCTGGTTGTCGGTAGGCGATTGTAGCCATAGATTCTGGCTAATTCTTCTAATAAATCCTCTTCAATGGCGATATCAAAGCGATAACTGGGAATAGAAAACACCCAGTTAACCTCGGTTTCTTGCTGCAATACCAAACCTAAGCGAGTCAGTATGTCGATCACTTCTTCATCCGCCATGGCGAAGCCCAGGCACTTCAGGATCCGCTCGCGTCGCAGTGAGACGCGACGGGGTTGCAAGATCGGATGCTCGGCCTCGGTAACAACGAGAGGGCCTGCCTGGCCACCAGCGACTTCACAAATCAGTTGTGTAGCGCGTTCGACTGCGCTTTCCTGTTGTCGATAATCCACCCCTCTTTCAAAGCGGTGTGAAGAATCTGTGTGCAGCCCGTGACGGCGAGCCCGGCCAGCAATAGCCGATGGCGCGAAGAAAGCGCTCTCCAGAAAAATATTTTTGGTCTCAGTACTTACAGCTGTCTGCTGGCCCCCCATGATGCCGGCCATCGCAATTGCTCCCGACTCGTCGGCAATGACTAAAGTGTCATCACTGAGCTTTACGCTTTGGCCATCCAACAAATCGAGAGATTCTTCGGGGTGGGCATAGCGAACGTTGATGTCACCATTCAGACGATCTAGATCGAAGGCATGCATCGGTTGACCGAGTTCGAGAAGCACGTAGTTGGTGGTATCGACGGCGATATCTTTGCAGCCAACCGCCGCCTTGCGCAGACGCTCTTGCATCCATAAAGGCGAGGACTGTGATAAATCTACATTGCGGATGATACGGCCGATATAGCGTGGGCAGGCATCTGTCGTTTTGAGGTGAACGTCTTTACGATCTTCGATAGTTACCTTGGCGGGAATGATTTCCACAGCATTCAGCGGTAATCGATTCAGTGCGCCGATATCTCGAGCGATTCCCTGAATGGATAGGCAATCACTCCGATTGGGTGTCAGGTCGACCTCAATACATTGGTCGCTGAGTTGCAAATAATCACAGAGGTCGCGGCCAACTGGTGCATCTTGAGCTAATTCCCAAAGGCCGCTGTCGTCATCGCCCAGTGCCAGTTCACTTTGGCCACATAACATTCCAAAGGATTCAACTCCTCGCAGGCGGTTTTTTTTGATTTTAAAAGCACCGGGTAAAACTGCGCCTATGGTGGCAAAGGGTACCTTGATACCCACTTTGGCGTTTGCGGCTCCACAGACAACTTGAACCGGAGTCTCCCCACTGCCAGCGATCTGGCATATCTGCAATTTATCTGCGTCCGGATGGTTGGTAACCGACAGGATTTCACCTACGACAACGCCACTAAAGGGAGCATTGATTGACTCAATGCCCTCCACCTCCAAACCCGCCATGGTGATTTGTTCCGCTAAAGCTTCGGTTGTCAACTCAGGGTTGACCCATTCCCGCAGCCAGGATTCGCTGATTTTCATTTATAAAGTCTCTAGATAAAAGACAAAAGTACATAATTAAAGCTGGTTAACGATTAAATCGTCAATGATTTTGTAGGATACTGTCGTCGACAAAAGGTAAAAGAAAAAACCACTGAGGGTAACCGGTACATTAGAACTCTATTCAGAGTCGGCGTAGATTTTTGACTAAAATTGCTGCAAAAATTTTATGTCGTTTTCGAAAAACAGCCTTAGATCATCGACGCCATAGCGCAACATTGCCAAACGTTCTACACCCATACCGAAAGCAAAACCGGTATATTTTTCAGTGTCTATAGCACTGGTTTGCAACACGCTGGGATGCACCATACCGCAACCCATAACTTCTAGCCATCCGGTATGACTGCACACTCGGCAACCTTTGCCGGCGCAGTTAGTACATTGAATGTCTACTTCAGCAGAGGGCTCGGTGAACGGAAAATAAGAGGGTCGAAAGCGAATAGGAACTTCCACTTCGAAAAAGCTTTTCAAAAATTGATCGACGGTTCCCTTTAAATCGGCAAAGCTGATGTTTTCATCAATAACCAGCCCCTCTACCTGATGAAACATAGGCGTATGTGTTAAATCCGAGTCGCAGCGATAAACGCTTCCTGGACAAATTATTCTGACAGGTGGGGGCTGATTTTTCATCACCCGGACCTGTACGGGTGATGTGTGTGTCCGTAGCACGTATTCACCGAGCGATTTTATGTTTGATTTATCGATGTAGAAGGTATCGTGCATGGCGCGGGCCGGGTGGTGTGCCGGAATATTTAAGGCTTCGAAGTTGTGGTAGTCGTCCTCAATTTCAGGGCCTTGTTTTACCTGATAACCGACGGAGGCAAAAATAGCTTCGATACGGGATATGGTCTGAGTAACCGGATGCAAACTGCCGCGGGTGGCGTCGCGGCCTGGCAGAGAAACATCAATCGTCTCCGAGGCCAGTTTGCCCATGATGGCAGCTTCTTGTAAGGCTATTTTTTTTGCTTGGATCGCGTCGTGAATTCGTTGCTTGGCTTTATTTATCTTTGCTCCGGCAGCGGGGCGCTGGTCGGTGGATAGCTTTCCTAAATTTTTGAGGAGAACGGTAATTTGTCCCTTCTTGCCTAAATAACTAATTCGGGCTTGGTCCAATGTAGATAATTCTTCTGCGTGCTCGATTAGCGTCAGCGCTTCTGTAGTTAGTACTTTTAAATTCTCCATTTTTATGTTTTCGATTGGCTCATTTAATTTTTAATTTAGATTGCTTTTGTCGCTACCGATCTTAATACCAATGGGATAACTGAAAAAACAGACTAAGGCCTTAAAACTTCGAGGGCGGAAATCGATGTGGAGTACACAGTGAAATTCACGGCGCGTTTGAAATCTCAACGTACTCTTTGCTTACAGCCCGCTAGCGACCGAGATATTTCAACACATAATATCTCATGTGAACATGGTTGAATCTCGATTTATCCATTTGTTTTTTTACGAGACGATATAAGGGAAAAGTGTTAAAAAATGCCAAAGTGCTATTCGGCTTTTTCCTCTAAAATCTTGCAAATCGTTCTGTTGTTGGCAAGGGTGTACAACGAATGCGAGCAAGAGTAGCGGTATCGTTATTGTCTGATAGTCAGTCACTATTTCGTAAGAATCTGCAGGTAACTTACCGGTTTTAGAAACAACAAAAGGAGGACTCGAAATAGTCCTCCTTTTGTTTTGGTCCACTCGATAACTCAGGGAGCAATTTTCAGGCGAGGGAAGCTTTTGCCTTTTGAACGATCATCGCAAATGCGGCTTTATCGTGAATAGCGAGGTCTGCGAGTACTCGTCGATCTAAAGTAACTTCTGCTTTTTTCAAACCGGCAACCAGTTGGCTGTAGGTAATTCCCAGGGCGCGAGCTTGAGCATTGATACGGGCAATCCAGAGTGCTCGAAAATCGCGCTTTTTCACTCGTCGATCGCGATAGGCATATTGGCCGGCTTTGATGACGGCCTGTTTTGCAACACGGAATACGCGTGAGCGTGCACCATAATAACCCTTTGCTGCCTTTAATATTTTTTTGTGGCTTTTACGCGCCACAACACCACGTTTTACACGAGCCATTTTTTTCTCCTATTTAGTTTCTGCGCAGCATACGGTCGATGGATGGTTTATCTGAAGAGGCAACGTCACTGGTACCTCGCAGCTGGCGCTTACGCTTAGTGGTCATTTTAGTGAGGATGTGACTCCTGTAAGCGCTTTTGCGCTTGTAACCCGAAGCGTTTTTTTTGAAGCGCTTGGCGGCGCCGCTGTGTACCTTGGCTTTTGGCATGATGACTAATACTCTGTTGCTTGCATTTAGGCTGAAGAAAAATTACTAACTTAGCAGTGGAATAATTTTCTCGGCTATTTCAACTTTCCCCTACAAAATCCGACTGGCTTTACGTGAGTCGGAGATATGGGGCTTATCGTTTGATCAATCTTTCGGTTTTATTGAATTTACATTTGTAGGGCGTTTGTTGATATTTCAATCTACTAACGAGCTACTGTTGCTTGAAAATATCACCGATTCGTTCGTTATCGGGGCAGTATCGGATGGTTTTTTCAACACACTAGATTACCAATTTTCTAGCCGACCAATATTAAACTTAACGTTTACAATATTCCATACCAGTGAACTCGAGTAAGCATGAATTAAAGCGTCGGCTTCAATGCATAACTCACTTGTTCTTTCTGGGGGCAATTACCATGATTAACTGCCGACCTTCCATTTTCGGATACTGCTCAACAGTGCCCAATTCGTCAAGGTCCAACTCGATGCGTTTCATCATTGCCATGCCAAGTTCTTGGTGAGCCATCTCTCGGCCACGGAAACGCAGGGAGATCTTGGCTTTATCTCCATTTTCCAGAAAACGTGTCAAGTTGCGCAGTTTGACCTTATAGTCTCCTGCCTCTGTCCCTGGCCGAAACTTCATTTCCTTAATTTGTTGTTGTTTCTGCTTCTTGCGTGATGCGGCTTTGTTCTTTTTTAAATCAAAGAGGTGTTTGCCGTAGTCCATCACTTTGCAAACGATTGGCTTGGAGTCTGGAGCAATTTCCACCAAATCTAATCCAGCGGATTGGGCGTTCTCCAAGGCTTCCAGCAGCGGGACTATGCCGAGCTGTTCGCCGTCTGCGCTGATCAATCTGACTTCTTCTGCTTCTATTTTTTCATTAACTAAAGTCTTTCTCTTACGACTACTGGTATTACTATTGATAATGTTGTCTCCAGGTTTGACTCAACCGAAGTGAGTCTCAAATATCACGTTGTTAAACAGGAGTTCCCTCCAGATTCATTAGGGCTTATGCACGGAAACCGAAATGTGCTGGATGACCAGCATTTTTACAGATTCGAAGAGTGCATTTGCCGAAAGATTAAACCCACTTATCCCAGACTTTCTCATAAAACTCTTCCTCGTCTGGATATAAATCCTTTATCTGTTTCGCGATAGCGTACATAGAGAAATGCGTATCATTCGTCATTTTGTTCGCATTGGCTCTCTTTTTCCATCACAGCCTGATTAATTCGGTAATCATATTACCGCTCTCGAGAAATCCGAGTTCAGAAGATTTTTTCAGTGACTAGAGTTGCCTCTCCCGTCAATGTCTGCCGAGAGATGGTGTATAAACGCGTTAATCGACATGCTACCGAGGTCTTTGCCTTCGCGAGTCCTGACAGCCACGCACTGATTTTCAGTCTCCTTGTCACCGACAACCAGTAGGTACGGTATCCTTTGTATTGTATGGTCGCGGATTTTAAAGCCGATCTTCTCATTTCTCAAGTCAGAAGTAACCCGGAAGCCATTGTTTTGCAGCGTTTCTTGTATTTTATTGACGTAATCTTCTTGTTTATCGGTAATATTCATGATTACTGCCTGTTCCGGCGCCAGCCAAGTGGGAAAGGAACCTTCGTAGTGCTCAATCAGAATGCCGATAAATCGCTCAAATGAACCGAGAATGGCGCGATGCAACATCACCGGTACTTTGCGTGAACCATCGCTTGCGACATATTCGGCGTCCAGTCGACCGGGCATTGAGAAATCTACTTGAATAGTGCCACATTGCCAAATGCGATTGAGGCAATCTCTCAGGGAGAACTCAATTTTTGGACCGTAGAAGGCCCCTTCGCCTGGCAATAATTCCCAGTCCAGTCCTTGCGCGTCCAAAGCATCCGCCAAAGCTTTTTCAGCCTTATCCCAGATTTCATTAGAGCCAACTCGCTGCTCGGGCCGAGTAGACAAGTTGATTATCACATCATTAAATCCAAAATCTGCGTAAACCTTATAGAGCAAATCGGTAAAGGTAGAGACCTCTTCTTGGATCATTGCCTCGGAACAGAAAATATGCGCGTCGTCCTGTACAAAACCCCTTACACGCATGAGTCCTTGCAAAGTTCCGGAAGCTTCATTGCGGTGACAGGAACCAAATTCAGCGAGCCTCAGTGGTAGTTCTTTGTAAGACTTCAGCCCTTGGTTGAATACTTGTACATGACATGGGCAGTTCATGGGTTTGACTGCATAGTCTCTAGATTCGGACTCTACAGTAAACATGTTGTCGCGGAATTTATCCCAGTGGCCGGAGCGCTCCCACAGCGTGCGATCAACCACCAGTGGGGTTCTGATTTCCCGATAGCCGTTTTCCCTCTGAACTCGACGCATATAGTGCTCGATGACAGTGTATATGGTCCAGCCTTTGGGGTGCCAAAATATCATGCCGGGCGCTTCTTCTTGAATATGAAAAAGATCAAACTTTTTGGCGAGCTTTCTGTGATCGCGTTTGACCGCTTCTTCTAAGAAACGCAAGTGTGCTTTCAGTTGCTTCTTATTTGCCCATGCGGTCCCGTAAATGCGCTGTAGCATTTTATTATCGCTGTCGCCCCGCCAGTAAGCTCCCGAAACTCGCATCAATTTGAAGTGCTCGCAAAATCGCATATTGGGCACATGGGGCCCGCGACACATATCGATGTACTCTTGATGATGATAGAGACCCGGTTGGGCATTTTTAGGAATGTCTCTTTCGAGTATTTCCATCTTGTAAGTTTCATGGCGGCGTTCGAAGGTATCGTAAGCTTCCTGCCAGCTTACTTTTTTCTTGATAACGTTGTAGTGGGCTTTGGCCAGCTCCAGCATGCGCTGTTCTAGTTTTTCGACATCCGCATCCGTGAGCGTGTAATCCAGATCGATATCGTAATAGAAGCCATCCTCAATGGTAGGCCCGATGGCCATTTTTGCATCGGGCCAGAGTTGCTTTAAAGCGTGTCCCAATAAGTGGGCACAGGAATGCCGAATGATCTCCAGACCGTCGTTGTCTTTGGGGGTAAAAATAATTAGCTCTGAATCTTCCGTAATCGGATCGTGTGCGTCAAAACGTTCGCCATTAACTCGACCCCCCAGAGTAGCTTTAGCCAGTCCGGCGCCGATATCAGCAGCGACATCATAAACAGATACCGGGTGATCAAACTGGCGCAGGGAACCGTCAGGCAGAGTAATTGCGGGCATTATATTTCTCGTAAATTCGTAAGATTCGTCATTGATGTGACAATATCGAGGTGTTCATTAATGTAGAATCAAGAGATGCACGTGAGATGTATTTTCTCACCTTACGATTACCATAAAATTTAAAAACTTCGTAATCGTGCGAAACAGGCTAAAAAATTCCGCTTAACTAGCTAATGGTCTTAGCGCAAAAAAGCGCGCATGAAAAATCTGCAGCAGGAGTTTAGCGTAAGGCGCATCATAGGTCTAAGCAATTTTATATGGCTGAAGATAGAAAACCTCGGGTTTACCCGTGGATAAATAAGCTCGCTGTCTTTGCTATAGAGTGCTAGCGGCCTCCAAATAATGAACAGTCCGTAGGGCTTTGATTATCGCGCAGCGATGGCGAAGCTATAGAACTCCTGGGCTTTAGCGGTGGCCTTTCCTCCAGAAATCGCACCATGACGACGATGAGGTTTCCAGTTAATCTATTACTGAAGAGCCCCCGATATGAACAGAAAAACGGTTTGTCAAAAAGTCAATTATTGGTGTCTTTAAAGAATATGACTCTGGCGTAAAAGTTGATGATCTTTGTCGTCGCATCGGTATTGCGAGCACCACATTTTATAATTAACGCAGTAAATATGGGGGGTTTTGGAGGCGAGCGAGGCTAAATCGCCGCGCGAAGAAATTTTTAAAAAGGCACCCTGAAATCCTTAACCAACATCAAAAGACTCTGGGGCTATTAGAAATCAACCCTCATCATCCCTCGTTAAAATCGCATGGTTTAGAGGGACGCTTGAAAGGCTTGTCTTCGGTGTCGATCAATATGAGCTATCGTATTGTGTTACAGCTGATTATCGTTAATAGCGATATTATTTTGGTTGATGTGGAGAATTACGATCAAGTGTACTAATCGGATACCCATTAAATGGGTCAAAATGAACTTACAAAAAAATGGACTAATACAGGTTAAGTTTTTTAATTCGATAATGTAACTGTCATGCCAAGGGCGATGGCAGCTCGAGGTTTATTCCCCTTGTACTCTTCTTAAGGCTTTTAAGATTTTATGGCCGTCTTCAGTACCCACGCGTTCGCGCAAGGGCGGCAGTTTCAAGAGAATAACGTTGAGTCGGTAGTAAAGATCCAGCCGAAATTTTTTGTCTTTAACCGCCTGATTCAAATCGATATGAGTGGCCGTAATGACGCGAATATCCACCTCAATGTCGACGGTACCACCAACCCGTTGAAAGCTGCGCTCCTGTAATAAACGTAGGAGTTTGGCCTGAAGATCAAAACTCATGTCACCAATCTCGTCGAGAAATAAGGTTCCGTGATGAGCTAATTCAATTTTACCTTGTTTCTTTTTACTGGCGCCGGTGAAAGCGCCTTTTTCATACCCAAATAATTCGGCTTCTAACAGGTTTTCAGGAATGGCAGCACAGTTGATACAGATAAAGGCTTTGTCGCGGCGGCCACTCATTTGATGCAGCATGAGGGCAAATCGTTCTTTGCCAGTGCCGGATTCACTCGTCAGCATAATAGTTGCGCTGCTGGCAGCAACCTTGATGGCCTGATCAATGACTATCTTCAAGGCTGGACTATTACCGATAATCCTAAAGCTTTGGCAGGGAGAGGAATAAGCAGAGATTAAAGAAAGCTTTTCCTGTTCCAGATGTGCAGTGCGCTCACGGACTAGTTCATTGATCCGCAGCATCTGACCGATCATGGAAGCGATGATTTTCAAGATCTGCAGATCCGCCTGGAATGGACGAGGCCGATTGCGCAGACGGTGGGTGGTCAGCACGCCTACTGTCTGATCATCCCAGATAATGGGCACCGCTACATACGCCACGGTTTCTGGTGGCAGGCGCTTGCGATCCACTGCCCGAGCCAGATATTGAGACTCATTATCGATGTCCTGAACAACAGCCACGTGGCCGGCTTCCATTCCTATTCGCTTACATGTTTTTGAAAATGACGAAGATAAGGTGCAAGTCGACTGTCAACAACCTTCGGAGGTTTTGGGTATCTATAACAACGTTGGTCTCAACCAAGTCTGTGAACAGTTGGACGATATGTTCAGCGGTGTACTCAAAGACATTGTTAAGGATAAAAATGTCGCGGTTAATAAGTCATCTAGCCGTGATGCAGAAACTTATGCAACAGGACATATCCCCGGTGCTGTCAATATTCCCGATGTGTTTTTCTTTTTGGCAGAAAGCTCTCCAGAAGTCTTGGCTGAAATGCGCGAAACTTTTAAAAAAGAATTTTCAGCGGTCGGTTTGGATGGCTCAAAAGCCGCCATTATTTGTGAAGACTCATTGAATACCCGTTACGGTGGTTCCTGTTGTGGTTGGTGGGTTTTAAAATATTTTGGTTGCCCAATGGCCGGCGTATTGGACGGTGGTGTCAGCGCGTGGAAAGAAAAAGGCTATGCCATGACTACCGAGGCGACTGAAACAGTTGCAGCCGATTTCCCTTTGAATGTTCAAAAGGCATGTTGGTCAGTAAGCAAGAAATGCTGGACGCGATTTACGATGATAGCGTCGTTAAACTCTATAATCGCGATCAAGACGAATTGCTGGGTGAAAGTTCTTCCCCTTACGGCAAAGATTTTGTCCCTCGCAAAGGCCGCTTGCCTAATGCGGTATGGGTGGAGTGGTATGGACTTATGGAGAAGTGGATGGCATTACTCAGTTCGAATCACCAGAAAAAATCGTGAGTTTGATGAGTACCCGTGGCGTTTCGCCAGATCACGATATCATTATTTATTGCTTTAAGGGCGCGCGGGCATCCAATACTTATGTGGCCTTAGTATTAGCTGGACTCACTAAGCTAAGAATTTATTTTGGTTCCTGGGACGAGTGGTCTAAAGATTTTGACTTGCCCATTGAATCTGGATTGCCAACGCGTTCTTCACCGGTAGCGGCATAAATTTAATTTACAGTCGATATTAGATATAGATCCTTAGATTAGGTGGCGGATCATGCACCTAACTTAAAACCACTTGTTATCTTTATTTTATTTTTCAGTGATTTGAGCATAGTGACTCTGTAAATAATCCCAAAAAACTGCTTAAGCACCCACTTGGCGATAACCCAACGCCCAAGTATTGCTGGCGAAGATACACTTCAAGCCACGCCCTCAATAATTTTTTCCGCTAAATCTACCAGCGTTTGTCTGATCCAGCGATGAGCGCTGCTATTGTGCAGAATGGGGCTCCAGATCATCTTGATTTCCAGTTCTGGAATGAAAAACGGTGGTTGGATAATGACCAGTTCAGGATCGTTTTTATACATCTGAGCCGCACGGGTTGGCATGGTTGCTATTAAGTCTGCTTGTTTTACAAGAATTGGGATGATCTGATAGTGGCGCGTAAATACCCGGATTTGTCGCTCGTACCCCAGGGTTTTCAATGCATCATCGACCCAGCCACGGTGACTGTTTTTCGACATACCCGTGCCGACACCAATGCCGGTTTTGCTGACCCACAGGTGAGAAGTGTTTAAGTAATTCTCCAAAGTATTATTGTCAATCAGCGAATGTCGCGCCGCGACCAAACAGGAAAAACTGTCATTCCAGATGGAGCGTTGGTAGAAAGATTGGGGAATTACGTCAAAACGATTGATGGCTAGATCAATCGTGCCTTTCTCCAAATCCTCAAAACTGCCGTCACTAAGCGTCAAAATATCCAGAGATATATTCGGTGCGTAGATTTGAAGGTGGGCAACCAGAGCAGAAACCAAGGTTCCCTCAACGTAATCGCTGACCAACAAGCGGAAGCGGCGCTGGCTTTCCAATGGCTTAAACTGATCCTTGGGACACAAGGCCAATTCAATGAGACTAAGAGATTGTCGAATCATGGGTTCCAACTCGAGAGCTTTCTCAGTTGGCTCCATTCCTCGACTGGTTCTCACCAGCAAAGGGTCATCTAAATGTTGGCGCAGTCGTTTGAGGCTGTTGCTCATAGCTGGCTGACTAATGTTGAGCTTTTCCGCTGCACGCGATACATTGCGTTCCCTCATGAGCACGTCAAAGCTCACGAGTAGATTCAAATCAAAGTGATCAATATTCACAGAGGCTTGTTCCGCGATAGATAAATAGATAAATAGACAAATAATAGACGAATTAGATGGATAAATATTTCAACAGTGGCGACGTTACTATCATTAAAAAAATTACTTTCGCATTGAACTATAATTCACGCGAATAATGAATATCAACAGAATTGATTCGTTTGTGTACCGAACAAGGGTAGACTATCGTCGCTTTTTCGGAAGCCTTTAGAGGCCAAGATTCCATTGAAAATCAAGATTATGCCAATAACAATTCTTTTATTTCATCGCAAGAGGAGAGCACAGTGTTAGAAGCCTATCGTCAGCACGTTGCAGAGCGTGCAGCACAATCCATACCCCCGAAGCCATTGAATGCCGACCAGGCTGCCGATCTCATCGAACTCCTAAAAAATCCACCCGCTGGCGAAGAAGCCACTTTGCTTGAGCTGATCACTGATCGCATTCCGCCAGGTGTGGATGAAGCGGCTTATGTTAAAGCTGGCTATTTATCGGCTGTCGCCAAGGGCGAAGAAAAATCCTCGCTGATTAGTGCAGAGGCTGCCGTTAAATTACTGGGCAATATGCACGGTGGCTACAACATTGTCACTCTGGTCGGGTTATTGGACGATACAGCACTGGGTGCTCTCGCTGCCGATGAATTGAAGCATACGCTGTTGATGTTTGAAGCCTTTCACGATGTCGAAGAGAAAGCCAGGGCCGGTAATAAATACGCCAAAGAAGTATTGCAGTCCTGGGCGGAGGCTGAGTGGTTCACCAGGCGCGATAAGGTTCCCGATAGCATCAAAGTGACTGTATTCAAAGTGACCGGAGAGACCAATACCGACGATCTCTCTCCTGCGCCCGATGCCTGGTCGCGTCCCGACATTCCCCTTCACGCCCGCTCTATGTATAAAATGACCCGCGACGGTCTGCAACCCGAGGAGCACGGTGTCACTGGTTGCTTGAGTCAAGTTGAAGAAGTCAAGGCTAAGGGCCTGCCGGTCGCCTTTGTCGGTGACGTAGTCGGTACCGGTTCCTCTCGCAAGTCGGCAACGAACTCCATTCTGTGGTTTTTCGGAGACGATCTTCCGGGCGTCCCCAATAAACGCGGTGGCGGTATTTGTATCGGCGATAAAGTGGCTCCTATCTTCTACAATACGATGGAAGATGCCGGCGCATTGGTATTTGAGGCGCCAGTAGACGACCTGCATATGGGTGATGTCATTGAAGTTCGCCCCTACGAGGGCAAGATTCTCGACGAAAGTGGCAAAGTCATCAGTGAGTTCAAACTGAAATCGCAAGTGCTACTTGACGAAGTTCGGGCTGGCGGCCGCATTAACCTGATCATTGGCCGCGGACTCACCAGTAAGGCTCGCGAGTCTCTGGGCTTGCCAGTCATCAATCTTTTCCAAGTCGTCGAAACTCCCGTCGACAGCGGCAAGGGCTTCACTCTCGCCCAGAAAATGGTGGGTAAAGCCTGTGGTCTGTCGGAAGGTCTAGGTGTTCGCCCAGGTGCATACTGCGAGCCCAGAATGACTACCGTCGGCTCTCAAGATACTACTGGCCCGATGACCCGCGATGAATTGAAAGATCTGGCTTGTTTGGGTTTCTCTGCGGATTTAACCATGCAGTCCTTCTGCCACACCGCCGCTTATCCAAAGCCTGTCGACATCGATACCCAACACCATCTGCCCGATTTTATAATGAATCGTGGCGGTGTCTCCTTGCGCCCTGGAGATGGCATTATCCACTCCTGGTTAAACCGCATGCTATTACCGGACACGGTCGGTACCGGTGGTGATTCGCACACTCGTTTCCCAATGGGCATTTCCTTTCCTGCGGGTTCCGGTCTGGTGGCATTTGCCGCCGCTACGGGTGTTATGCCACTAGATATGCCCGAATCCGTACTGGTGCGTTTCAAAGGTAAAATGAAGCCGGGGATTACGCTCCGTGATCTGGTTCATGCTATTCCTTACTATGCCATCCAGCAGGGTTTGCTCACGGTTGATAAAAAAGGCAAAAAGAATATTTTCTCTGGACGCATTCTGGAAATCGAAGGCCTGGATAAGCTGACTGTCGAACAAGCCTTTGAGCTTTCCGATGCTTCCGCTGAACGTTCGGCCGCTGGCTGCACCATAAAGCTCTCCGAAGCGTCTGTGGCGGAATATCTGCGCTCCAACGTTACCCTGTTGCGTTGGATGATCAGCGAAGGTTACGGCGATGTCCGCACCCTTGAACGTCGGGCACGCAATATGGAAACCTGGCTACAAAATCCTAGTCTGATGCAAGCCGACCCGGATGCCGAGTACACCGAAGTCATTGAAATTGATCTGGCTGAAGTGACCGAACCCATCGTCTGCTGCCCCAATGATCCAGACGACGCCAAAAAACTTTCCGAAGTTGCTGGCGACACAGTCCACGAGGTCTTTATCGGTTCTTGTATGACGAATATCGGCCATTTTCGTGCCACCGGAAAGTTGCTCGAGAATAATGTCAAGCCATTGAAAACCCGTTTCTGGCTATGTCCACCCACCAAAATGGATGAGCACACTCTGATGGAGGAGGGCTACTACAACATCTATGGACGCAATGGCGTTCGCACCGAAATGCCCGGTTGTTCGCTGTGCATGGGTAACCAGGCGCGAGTGCAGCCCGGTGTGACGGTGCTGTCGACGTCAACCCGTAATTTCCCCAATCGTTTGGGCGATGGAGCCAATGTGTATCTGACCTCTGCGGAATTGGCGGCGGTCGGCGGCATTCTCGGTAGATTGCCTACGGTGGAGGAATATATGGAATACGCGACTAAGATCGACTCAATGTCGGACGATATCTTCCGCTACATGAATTTCGATCAAATCGAGTCCTTTCAAAAGGGCGCCCAGGAAGGTACAAAAATTGCCGCTTTGCAAATACAGGACGTAGTGGTTTAGGAGTAAAGCCCCCTCGTAGTTAACTACGAGGGGGCTTTTTTAGGCAAATAAATAAGCAAGCGTAAAGAAACAAATACAAAGAAAACGGTTTGAGCAATTAAGAGTAAGCGTCTTGAGCATCAAGGTCAGCTTTGTTCTGCGGGCAGCCGCTTCGTCGCAACCTGCTCGCGAGGTCATTTTTCGTATTCTATTGAACCGATCAGCTTTTTTAGACGGCTCACTTGCGCTGTACGGATCCAAGATAGTTCTTTTGTTCAGATGGAGGTACAATTCGGTAAAAATCGCTTTTGTTATTATTGTGTTTGTATCGGATAAAAAATAATGGTGGTTGCTTTCAATAACATGATGAAATTTCTACTTAGACAGACTGCGTTCTAGCGCAAATTGCAACTGCAACCGCAACGGAATGATAGTATTTTGTGGCTGAAAAAATCTCATTTTACACTTCCATATAATTCCTTATACCAAGTGGGTTTGCGGATAATGAAGTATCAAATAAACACGATGCCAAATCCTG
>JBLIHY010000048.1:0-17207 GCA_047634655.1 Cellvibrionaceae bacterium | reverse complement strand
ATTTATAGTTTACGCCGCCTTTTTCGCAAAATCTACTGGCGATTGATAGCCAAGCGAACTATGTGGACGAACGTTGTTTTAGTGCACCCGCGACTGATCAATTTCGTGTCGGGCTTCTTCGAGAGATCGGAACCTATGCGGGTTCAAACACTCATTTCTAAACTTCTCATTCAGGCTTTCGCAAAAAGTATTCTTGGTTGGTTGAATAAAACTTAACTTCAGCCTACTGTTTTCACTTTCGAGTTCTCTCAGGCGTTTAGCTTCGTTCACCTGGAGCCCAGCATACTTGCTTCGCCAATTATAGAGCGTGCCGTTGTTTTTTTTGTTAACAACCCATCACACACGCGAAGGCTGCCTTGGGAAGGGCAGGAGTGATTGAGTTTGTTGCCCACAAAAGGACCCAGATTATCGAGGAACCTCTTCACTCCTGAAACAAACCCTGCTTTTTTGTTACTAATCGTAGGAAGATTTGTTACTAATCGTAGTAAATTTTGTTACTTTTCGTAACGTCTATTATTATAAAATTCTGGGTTCGTATCAATAATTAGGTTAACTTTTTGAAATAACTGGTTTATTTTAGGCTGGCACACAAAATGCTTTATTGAGAAGCTAAATAATAGAAATAAAAAATAAAAATAACCAATCAATTAAATATAACAACAATAGAGAATAATTAAAGTAAATCGTTTTTGACTAACACAAGGAGGCTTTCCGTTCATCCGGGGGGTAGCAAGGAAGTCCACTGATAATAATAACTGACTAAGTGATTAATGCACACTAGCGACAAAGCCCTTGAAAAAGTGCTTTGTCGCTAAGTTACTCATAGCAATACCACCTACTCTGGCATCGTGTTACGATCGCACATCCTAAAAAATCTGGGCAAGTCCACTTGGTCCACCTAATTTCTGTATGATCAAAAAATTGATTCGAAAACTATCAACTAGAAAAAAAAATGAAGATCATTGTCCTCCTACTGTGGTTTCCAGGGAATCTCACCAAATCTCCCGAAACGATATCAGCGCCAATGCTCTGAAGGTCATTAACCGCTTGACCCAGTCGTCTTTCCAAGCTTATTTGGTGGGTGGCAGCGTGCGCGATTTATTACTAGACAGTAAGCCCAAAGATTTTGATATAGCCACAGATGCTACGCCGGAGCAGGTCAAGACCTTATTCCGAAACTCGCGTATTATCGGCCGTCGCTTTCGCATCGTACACGTCCAGTTTGGCCGCGAGATCATCGAAGTCACTACTTTCCGCGGAGAAAATAGTAAGTCTAGTCAACAAGTAGAGTCCGATACCGGACAACTATTGAGAGATAACGTTTACGGTAACTTGGAAAGTGACGCCCTGCGTCGCGACTTTACTGCCAATGCGCTTTATTACTGTGCAGAAAATTCTAATATTTACGAATACACTACGGGTCTAGAGGATATTAATAAACGCCAGTTGCGGATGATCGGTGATCCCGTGACTCGCTATAAAGAGGATCCTGTTCGTCTGTTGCGAGCGATTCGTTTTGCCGCCAAACTCGGTTTTCATATCGAGGAGAAGACGGCTTCCGTTATTCCTCAGCAGGCAAATCTACTCAGCCATATACCCCCTGCGCGTTTATTTGAAGAAGTATTGAAGCTCTTCCTTCACGGGTACGCTAGTGCGGCTTACTATCTATTAAAAGACAATGGCCTGCTATTACAGTTGTTCCCGGACACTGTCCCTCTACTAGACAATAGGATCTATGATCGACTGGTCGAATTGACGATGGCAAATACCGATCGCCGCATACGCAGCGATAAGCGAGTCACACCGGCTTTTATTTTTGCCGCTATGCTATGGCCTCCACTGCTCGAGCAAGTAAAGTATTTGCAAACGCAAAACTTGGTCCGAAGCGAAGCTTTCCATCAAGCTTGTGAATGGGTTATCAGTCGCCAACTTCAACACGTTATGATCCCCAAACGTTTTCTCATCACTATGCGTCAGATTTGGGACCTTCAGTGGCGTTTGCCCAGACGACAAGGAAAGCGCGCATACAACCTCATGGAACACAGCAAATTTCGCGCAGCTTATGATTTCCTATTGCTCAGAGAAGATGCTGGAGAAGACCTCCAGGGTCTTGGACAATGGTGGACTGACTTTCAAAAAGCCAATGAAACTGAACAGGCGGCCATTGTAAAAAAGTTGGATTCTCCGAGCGGGCAGCAGCGGCATAATAAGGATGATTTTTCCTCCCCACTTGGAGCCTCTGATCAAGAGAGTACAGCAGGTGACTAAGGCTTCTGTTGCTTACATTGGTGTGGGCAGTAATCTCAATGAACCGCTGAGACAAGTTCAAAAAGGTTTGCAAGCCTTGGCAGAACTGCCGAGGACTGAGGGTTACCAGTATGCACAGTGGTATCAGAGCAAAGCTGTAGGTCCGGGAAAACAGCCAGATTACATCAACACCGTAGCCCGGTTAGATACTCTACTAAAGCCCCTGCCGCTGCTTGAGCGTCTGCAGATGATAGAAAATCAACACGGCAGACAGCGTAGTATTCGCTGGGGCGCGCGAACACTGGACTTAGATTTACTCCTTTACGATGATGAATGCTTAAATCAAGAGAGCCTGGTACTGCCTCATCCGAGAATTTATCAACGAGGTTTTGTACTATTACCACTGTTTGACTTAGCGCCAGATTTGGTATTCCCCGACGGAAAATATTTACGTCGCCAAGTGCAACGTTGCGATACCAGTGATTTAACGCTAATTGACGCCTTGCTGACCGAATCGTAGAAGAACATTGGACTCAAACTCAATCATCTCTACTAAATTGCCGAGCTATATTGCTATCGAAGGCGTCATTGGTGTCGGTAAGACTACGCTAGCCGAACGCTTGGCAGCCTCGCTGGATTACAAAGTTCTGCTGGAGGATGTTGATAAAAATCCCTTTCTCGAACGTTTCTATCGAGACCGCAAGCGCTATGCACTTTCTACTCAATTATTCTTTTTGTTTCAGCGGGCTCAGCAAATCCAAACCTTGCGTCAGGATGATATTTTTCAACCAGTCAAGGTGTCCGACTTTTTGATTGAGAAAGGTCCTCTCTTTGCCCAAGTGACACTAGACGATGATGAGTTGAGCCTTTATCAGCAAGTTTACAGTCAAATCACCATTGACGCCCCTAAGCCAGACTTGGTGATCTATCTGCAAGCGCCTGTAGATGTACTGTTAGGGCGAATCAAGCAACGGGGCATTTTTATGGAGCAGAGTATCGATGCGGAATATTTGAGCGCTCTCAATGACGCCTACACTCGTTTCTTCCATTTTTATGAAAGTGCACCTTTACTGATTGTCAATGTTAGTGAAATTGATTGGATTAATAATGACGATGCCTACGAGCAACTCGTCAAATACATGCTAACGGTTCAATGTGGGCGACATTATTTCAACCCAACCAGCGTTTTATTGTGACAAACCTTTGCGCGGTCGATGATTTCTGCCAGTGAGCATGTCGAGACGCATCTTAAATCAAGTAAACAGTTGGAAGTAGCGATGAGCACGATAGTAACGGCTCTAGAGAAAGCGGTCACCATACACACTTTACAGAAACTTAAGTCTGCAAGTGAAAAATTCGCCTGCATTGCACTATACGATGCTCCCCTGGCCAAGCTGGCGGAACAATCGGGAGTTGAATCCATTATTGTTGGTGATAGTCTGGGAATGACTATTCAGGGCCACGGTAGCACTCTACCGGTTACCCTGGACCAAATGGTCTACCACACGGCCGCTGTCCGTCGAGGTAATAGCTATTCTCTTTTAATAGCCGATTTGCCGTTTATGACTTATGCCACTGTCGAACAGGCAATGGTTAGCGCTACTCAGCTAATGCAAGCGGGCGCCAATATGGTAAAGCTCGAAGGTGGTGCCTGGCTTTTCGAAACTGTCAGCAAGCTCAGTGAGCGCGGTATCCCCGTGTGTGTGCACTTGGGTTTAACGCCGCAATCTGTCAATAAACTGGGAGGCTACCGTGTCCAAGGCCGCGATAAACAACAGGCAGAATCCATAGTAAATGATGCCAAAAAATTAAAAGCGAGCGGCGCCAGTCTACTCGTTTTAGAGTGTATCCCAAGCACACTCACTCAACGTATTTCGAGAGAAGTTGAAATAGTGACCATTGGCATTGGCGCAGGTAATGCCAGCGATGGTCAGGTTCTCGTTATTACCGATATGTTGGGTATCACCCCTAAACCACCCAAATTTGCCAAAAATTATCTGGTGGAGAGCGGCTCAGTTGAAAGTGCGATTAATCGCTTCGTAAAGGAGGTAAAAGCTGGACAGTTTCCGACAGAACAACACGGTTTTTAGTGTCTTTGTTATGGAAGGCCATCGATTGATCTGATGATGAAAAACGAAATTTATTTTTACTTGGCGGTTTACCGTTAACCTGGCTACGATTACCACCATTTCTGACTTGGATTGAGAGCATGGAAAATATCGCTATTCCCCATGCTTTTGCCTTACTTCCAGAATGGCTTGCTCTCGGCTAATGCCAATATCTCGAAGTTGCGTGTCAGTCAGTTGCGCGAGTTTTCGTCGGGTGTGATAACAGCGCCAAAAAAAACTTAATTTACTTAATATTTCACGCTTGTTTAAAATTTGATTTGAATGTGTGTGAAGGCAGTAATATTCGCCTCTTCCGATCAGTTGCATTTCAGAACCTTCTGTTTTTCTGGAGAATTTGTGGATGAGCCTGAATTATTGAAGAAACTATTGAGTCTGACAAACGAGATATTAATTCTTATAGTTAAGATTTTCTTATATGAAAGCCGCTCAACATCTCAAGGGCTTGTACTATTTTTCGGTCTCCGCCCGGTATCTTAGTATTAAAAAAGCCTCTGAAGTATTACACGTCACCCAGGCGGCAGTGAGCCAGAAAATTCGTCTGCTGGAAGCGTCCCTTGGCGTTACTTTATTTCAGCGTCGCCATCGAAGCATCGAGTTAACCAGTCAGGGGCAACACCTGTTGCCTATAGCAGCCAGTGCTTTCGATAATCTACAGCGAGGTATAGACCGCCTATCGGATGACATGGATCCACTGGCACTTGACGGTTAGTGTTATTCCAAGCTTTGCCTCGGGATGGCTGATACCTCGTTTGGGGGCGTTCTACCGTCAGTATCCCGAATTGACGGTTCGCTTACAGACCAGTAGTGAATTAGATGCTTTTGCCGAAGGAGGCGTCGACCTCTGTATTCGCTTCGGTGGCGCGCGTTACGAGGGCTTGCGGTCGGATTGGTTTATGGATGATTGGATTTATCCGGTATGTCATCCACAGCACCCCTCGATCTCAGCTTTGAAGGAACCTAAAGACCTAGAATTTTGCCAGTTATTAGTTGACAGTGATTCCGATGTGACCTGGGATCAATGGTTTCGCAGTGAAGGCCTGACGATTGATTGTCCGCGATATTTTACGGCTTACGACGCCTCCCACTACCTTGTCGAAGGGGTGTTGGCTGGACAGGGCGTGGGCCTTTTACGCCATAGTCTGGTAGCGGAGTTGGTTACCAACGGGAGTATCGTGAGGCTATTTGGAAGGGTTTTAAAATTAAATTATCGTTACTTTTTTTGTGCGCCCGCACATCACCTTCAGTGCAATAAGGTTCAAGTGTTTGTAAGTTGGTTGAAAATGGCGATCGATGAGTTCAATCGTAAAAACTCTTTGTGACTTCACTATAAAAGACCCAAGATTTACCCCGAATAATCGTCCCTGTGGATGGCTATAATGCTTGTGCTCGTCGCCATCCGCGCGAGGAAATGATTAAGATTTGCCCATAGCGCTGGCGTAGCCATCTAACGCGCGTTGTCTGGCAAATTTATAGTCAATAATTGGCTCGGGATATTCGCATTGCTGGCGCTGTTGGGTATTGGGGTTGTGAATCGCTTTTTTATCGAGACGTTCAAGATTCGGTAGAAATTTTTTGATAAATTTCCCTTCTTGGTCGAATTTTTCCGATTGTCTCATTGGGTTGAAAATTCTAAAGTAAGGCGCGGCATCAGCCCCTGTAGAAGCCGCCCACTGCCAGCCACCATTGTTTGAGGCGTAGTCACCATCAATCAGGTGTTGCATAAAAAACTGTTCGCCCATACGCCAGTCGATTAGCAGCAATTTTGTTAGAAATGCAGCTACGATCATACGTAGTCGGTTGTGCATCCAGCCAGTTTGTACGAGTTGTTTCATCGCGGCATCAACAATAGGGAAGCCGGTTTCGCCCTGGCACCAGGCATCCCAGATAGATTTATTTTGCTCCCAAGGGATGGGGCCTTTAGACGCCTTGAAATCTTCTGAGCGAGAAAGGTGAGGGTAGGCATCCGTCAAATGGCGATAAAACTCTCGCCATATCAATTCGTTGACCCAGGCATTGTCGTGCCAGTCTGCGATTTTTTTACGGGCGGCGGCAATGCATTGTCGCGAACTCAAAGCGCCGCAAGTCAGGTAAGGTGACAGAGCGCTAGTGCCGTTAATGGCAGGGATGTCGCGTAGCAGTTTGTAATCTTTCACGGTGTTGTCGATAAAACGCTTTAATTTTTCGGTAATGCGACTGGTATTGCTCGGCCATATATCGGCTCGAAAGCTTCCACTTTCTTCCCACAGCTTGGCCACTTGGTCACTATCAATGCCAGTGTCTTCTTGTTTTCGTGGATTCGGTAGAAGCTCCAGTAATTGATCATCGACTTGCTTTCGCCACTGGCGGGCAAAAGGTGAATAAACTTTGTAGATTTTTCCACTTTGGGTAAGTAAAGAACCCGGGCGCTGGATGACATCCCCATGGTAATGATGGCAGGCAATGTTTACCTCAGTAAAAGTCTTTACGACATCCCTATCTCGCCGTTTTTCATTGAGTGGGTATTCGCAGTTAAACCAGAGATCTGTGACACCGAGGCTCTCGGATAAATGAAGAAGCGATGAAGGAATATCTCCGTAGGTCTTGGCTTTAATGAGTTTTAAAGGAATATTTTTACTTTGTAGTTCTTCGGCAAGCGCTATTAAGCGTGTGCGAATAAACAGCAGCTTGGCAGGTGAGTCATGATGCTGTTGCCATTGCTCTGGAGTAATGGCGAAGACGCAGCAGACTTCCCCTTTGACGCTCGCACGGTAAAGTGCAGGGTTATCTTCTAAACGCAGGTCATTACGCAGCCATACCAAATTCATGAAATTTCCTTAGGGCAAATTTTTTTCATTATTGGATCGAGAATGAAATTTTTGATCTCGTCTTGATCTCGTCTTGATCTCGTCTTGATCTCGTCTTAATCGCAATTGATTTGCTTCAATATTTGATGTTGCAAAGTGAAAGTAGAGGCCGGTAGCTGTAACTGGGTGTGCTATAAAAAGGTGTTAGCATCAATACAGTCCACTGGTGTAGGCGTTTTAGTGATTTATAATACCAACATAAACATGATAAAACACAAAGCCGGTTTACTAAGAGCAATGGGAACCGCGTGTTTGTTTCAAACACTCACTAAATTACCGGTGAATTGGCTCAATACACGAATGGATAGGTTTGTAGCAGAACCTACTTATGGACATGGGCCTACGGCCACCTGCTTGATTGTAGGGTGGTTCACTTGAAACTAATTTTAGTTAACGTTTAATCTAAGGGTGGTTTTTCTACTGGGCATTTAGTTTTCTTGTAGAAGGGCAGCAGCGTCAGGCATAGCTTCAGAGATTGATTCTGTTACAATCGGCCATTGAATCCTATATATCAACCCTTTGACAGTTGAGTCTAATTACATAATGGTTTCCATCTCATTGGAAAAATCCAAAATTCGCTTCTTGCTGTTAGAGGGTATACACCAATCTGCTGTTGATATCCTGGAAGTAGCCGGATACACAAATGTAGAGTATGTAAAAACCGCTCTCAGTGAAGACAGTCTAATTGAAGCTATTAGCGGGGCGCATTTTGTAGGTATTCGATCTCGCACCGAGCTAACCCGGCGAGTCTTTCAATCAGCTAATAAGTTAATCGGGGTAGGTTGTTTTTGTATCGGTACCAATCAGGTTGATCTGGAAGCCGCTCAAGAACACGGTGTAGCCGTGTTTAATGCCCCTTACTCTAATACTCGATCTGTTGCTGAACTGGTGTTGGCAGAGACGATCATGTTGTTGCGTAAAATTCCCGAAAAAAATAGTGCATGCCACCGAGGTGGTTGGCTGAAATCAGCGCAGGGATCCTTTGAGGCCCGCGGAAAGACTTTGGGCATTGTGGGCTACGGTTCAATTGGCAGTCAGATCAGTGTGTTAGCTGAATCTCTCGGAATGAAAGTTTGCTTTTACGATGTAATCACCAAGCTACCTTTGGGCAATGCAATACAGTTACGGCATCTAGATCAACTATTGAGCATGTCTGACGTCGTAACCCTGCATGTGCCTGAAAGCCCCGAAACTAAGTGGATGATTGGCTCGAAAGAAATAGAATCTATGAAGCCCGGCGCCATACTGATTAATGCTGCTCGTGGCACGGTTGTCGATATCGATGCCTTGGCAGAAAGCCTGGATAGCAAACGGCTAGGAGGTGCCGCCATCGATGTTTTCCCGGTAGAGCCAAAAGCTAATGGCGAGGAATTTGTAAGCCCCCTACGGAAGTTTGATAACGTTATACTGACACCGCATGTCGGCGGTTCTACACAAGAAGCTCAACAAAATATTGGTCTCGAAGTGGCCGAAAAGCTGGTTAAGTACTCCGATAATGGCACTACGGATACTTCAGTTAATTTCCCAGAAGTGGCCCTTCCGGAACATCCAGGCAATCACCGCCTGCTGCATATTCATCGTAACACTCCTGGTGTTATATCGGCGATCAACCAGATATTTTCTGAGAACGATATCAATATTTGTGGCCAGTATTTACAAACTAACGATAAGTTGGGTTATGTGGTTATCGAGGTTAATGCAGACTACAGCGACTTGGCTTTGAAGCAGCTGAAAAACATTCCGGGAACCATTCGTTGTCGAGTTGTTTATTGAACGCGACCCATATGGCACTGTCTTCGACAACAATGGTTATTAACGGATTCATCATTTTCCAACAAATCTTGGCTGTTTGCATTACGTTAGACTGTAAATTTCAATGCTCCCAATGTAAGCGGATCAACAGCTCATTATAATGCCTGTCTTGGGAGTGCTCATATGATTCGCTATTCCTCAATTTTCATATCTTTTCTTTTTACTCTTCTGATTTCTTTGTCAGTCAAAGCCGCAATTGATACCTATCAATTTGAGACCGAGTCTCAACGCCAGCGCTATAATGCGCTGGCGGAGGAATTGCGCTGTCCGAAATGTCAAAATCAAAATCTCGCGGGCTCTAACTCGCAAATTTCTTCAGATCTACGTCGAGAGTTGCACCGGCTACTTCTGGAAGGCAAGACCGATCGCGAAATTAAATCGTTTATGGTCGATCGCTACGGAAACTTTGTTCTTTATAAACCACCTTTGAAGCTATCGACAGCGATGTTGTGGATACTCCCCGCTTTGCTAGCCACCATCGGAATTTTGATTCTCATCTCAATCGTGATGAAGAATCGCCGTTTGGTGCGAGATTCCATTTCCACTGCTGATTGGAAAGATCAGGATCTTGCTAGACTTAAGACTTTGCTTAACAAACATTCAGGCCCTCACAGATGAATTATTTTTATCTTATTATGTTGGCGTTGCTAGTGCTGGGTTGCTTTTTTGTATGTTGGCCCTGGTTTCAAGGCATTCACCACTCTCGAAAAAACACAGAGTTAATTGACCGTCAGTCGACAAACGTCGATTTATACCGCGACCATTTAGCAGATCTCGAAGCTTCCAGAGCACAAGGCAATCTGGATCAACAGCAGTTTGAACAGTTAAAACGCGAGTTGGAATATAACTTACTGGAGGATAGCTCCGTTTCTGATTCTGTCAGACCAGAGGTTCATGTCAAACAATTTTTTTCAAGTTCGCACTGGCCGCTCTTTATGGTTGTGTTTCTACTAGCTGTTTCGTCCTTTGCGCTTTATCAGATGCTCGGCAACGCCGATGGCTGGCAAATCAAACAAAAGCTCGATTTGCAATCGAGCTTGGAAAAAGAAATTTTTGAGCGCGGTGGAGACGTTGAGCTCGAGCAACAGCTCGACCAGTTGAATCGCCAAGTGGTTACTCTATTGGGCGACTATGTCGCCCGTCATCCTGATAATTTGGATAACCGATTATTGCTGGCGAGAAATGCGATAAATACGGGTCAGTACGATGACGCCATCGAAATGTATCAGCAGATATTGGAGCGTCAGCCCGAGGCCACAGAAATTATGGCCGAATTAGCCCAGACAATATTTGTTAAGGCGGGCAACCGCGCCGTACCAATTGTTGGTGTTCTGGGTCAGAGGGCATTGGACCTTGATCCGAAAAATCTCATGGCTTTAGGTTTGATGGGGATTTATGCTTTTCAAAACCAACAATACGAGCAGGCGATTCAGTATTGGCAACGAGCGATTGATCAATATCCGCAGAACTCACCAAATGCTCGTGCCTTACAAAACGGACTAACTCAAGCTCGAAGTCGACTGCTAGACGCAAATGATGGCGATGGAACAGTTAACCAAGAAGCCGTCGCCAGTGCTGATCGATCGATCGATACTGATGGGCAGTCTCAGGTGGCGACGAAGCCAGTGGCGATTAAGATTGCGGTTTCCGTATCACAGGACTTGTCGGTTGACCCCAATCATACGGTTTTTATCTACGCTCGCCATTGGCAGGGTTCTAGAGTTCCTCTAGCAATCACTCGGGTAAAAGTCAGTGATTTGCCGCTAACTGTCGAACTAAACGATTCAATGGCCATGGTTTCTAGTATGAACTTAAGTTCAGTCAAACAATTGGAATTAGTCGCCCGTATTTCAGAAACAGGAAACGCCATGCCCCAAGAAAGCGATATACAAGTGACCTTGGGACCCATTGAATCCGAGACCCGGGAAAAAGTTTACTCGCTGGCTATTTCTAGGAGTAGTGGCTAAATTTTTCTGAATTGTTGATCAGTTCTGCGATGTTCTAACCGAATGATCGTTAAACAACAATTTTTGCCCGTTCAAACTCCCCTTGGATTTGTCGACACCAGCGTTCAATTCGCTCTTCGGTGAGCGCTTCTTGTTGGTCCTCGTCGATCGCTAATCCGACAAATCGATGCTTGTCGGCCAGATAGGCTTTAGAGGCGTCAAACTCATAATTCTCCGCTGGCCAGTACCCAACAATGGTCGCGCCATTGGCCACAACGACATCGTGCAGCATGCCCATCGCATCGACAAAGTAGTCCCCATAACCAAATTGGTCGCCCAGGCCAAATAAAGCAACTATTTTGCCATTAAAATCGATGGCTTTTAAGTCATCCCAAAACTCTTCCCAGTCTGATTGAATTTGGCCGAAGTCCCAGGTAGAAATGCCTAATATCAAAAAATCGTGACGAGCCAGTTCCATTTGTGTGACGTCGGCAATATCGTGAATATTCACTAAATTACGGGGAAATTTGTCGAGGATACGTTTGGCCACCGACTCAGTATTCCCTTCGTTACTACCAAAAAATAAACCTATGGCTGTCACAACTTTCCCTTACTGATTTACTGTGGGAGTGCTCGCGTAGAAATCTCCGCAGCACTTAGTTAATTTCATTAAAAATAGCGGACTCTGAAATATGAATATACAGCACGTTTTTCATTCGATCTAACGTTATTGCGTAAAGAAAAATTGGTCTGGGTGCCTCCTGTTCATAGAGTCAGTCCAACTGCGCCAGATCAGTTAATAATATGTCTCTCTGTGCGGTCAAACCTCGACGAATGGGCCATATTAGCGTATCTTAATTTCCCTCGTAATTTGTCCATCACGTATCGTCCATAGGTAAAATTATCATGAATCCTAATTACCTCGAATTTGAGCAACCGATCGCGGAACTCGAAGGTAAAATCGAAGAGCTGCAGTTGGTCGGAAACGATAACGACCTGAATATCACTGAAGAAATTCAGCATCTCAGGGAAAAGAGTAATAAGCTGACGGCTAGCCTTTATGAAGGTCTAACTCCCTGGCAAGTCGTTCAAGTCGCTCGTCACCCTCAGCGCCCGTATTCCGCCGACTATATCAGTCGTATTTTTGACGAATGGGACGAGCTCCACGGCGATCGTCATTTTGGGGATGATTCAGCCATCATTGGTGGTGTGGCACGGCTCGACGATAAGCCTGTCATGATAATTGGCGAAGAAAAAGGCCGCAGCGTCAAAGATAAAGTCATGCGTAATTTTGGTATGCCAAGACCTGAGGGCTACCGCAAAGCGTTGCGACTGATGGAAATGGCCGAACGTTTCCACATGCCTGTACTGACGCTGATCGATACCCCAGGAGCTTACCCTGGAATTGACTCAGAAGAGCGTGGCATTAGTGAATCGATTGCACGTAATCTGGCGGTTATGTCCCGATTGAAAACGCCTATTATTTGCACGGTTATCGGAGAAGGCTCTTCGGGTGGGGCCTTGGGTATTGGCGTGGGCGACCAGCTCAATATGCTGCAGTACTCTACTTATTTTGTGATTTCACCGGAGGGCTGCGCTAATATTATTTGGAAGACCGTGGAAAAGGCTCCACAGGCAGCGGAAGCAATGGGGGTGACCCCGGAAGCTTTGCAAGATTTGGGTATTGTCGATGAGATTATCTCGGAACCACTAGGGGGGGCTCATCGAGATATTGAAGCGATGTCCGCAAAGCTAAAAATCCGATTAACAGTGCAGCTGGATGATTTACTGAAACAACCTATCGACGAATTACTAGAAAAACGTTATCAGCGCTTAATGAGTTACGGGAATCCCTGACTTGATATAAAAGCAGATCGACATGGTTAATTTCAACATTTTTCATTGGCATGGAGCACTGGTTGATTTTTGCGCTACAGTATCAAGCTGGATAGATTCCACCCAAGATTACTCTTTTTTCCGCTCCCGTAACTGAAGGTAGATTCCCTGTTTTTCCCTCAAGGCTTTGCTTTGCCAGCCAAGCAAACGCTACAGCTTCTACCCAGTCGGGAGAAATTCCCAGCTCTACGGTCGTTTTAAAGGATCTCGGAGCCAGTAACTCTTTTAGCCGTTCACAAAGCGCCGTATTGTGAGCGCCACCCCCGCAAATAAAAACCTCCGCATCGCTATCAGCATCTAGCCGAATTATTTCCGCGCTAATAGATGCTGCCGTTAATTCCAGAAGTGTTGCTTGTATATCTTCCGCTTTCCCCTCGCTGAACCCGGCTAGCTTTTGTTTTAACCAGGAGAGATTGAAGTCCTCGCGACCAGTGCTCTTTGGCGGAGGTGATTGAAAGTAGGGGTGCGCCAGCAAAGCCACCAGAAGGTCTGGAATAATCTTGCCCGACATCGCCCAGCGGCCATTTTTGTCGAAAGCGATATTTTTGTTGTACTGACACCAGGCATCCATCAATCCGTTAGCGGGGCCCGTATCAAATCCTATCGCTCCACCGTGAATTGGAAGATAAGTAATGTTAGCAATGCCCCCCGTATTGAGAATAAAACGACTGCATTCAGAAGATTGGAATAATGCTGAGTGTAAAGCAGGGGCAAGTGGGGCGCCGTGGCCTCCTGCGGCAATATCTCGCCGACGGAAGTCTGTAATCGTTGTTATTCCTGTGCGCTGGGCGATGATATTGGGATCTCCCAGCTGTAAGGAGTAACCGGGTCGCAGGTCTGTCGGTGGACAATGGCGGACAGTCTGTCCGTGACTGCCAATGGCCGTGATAGCGCTTGGTTTCAGGTTGACTTCTTCACAGAGTGACAATGCAACTTCTGCAAATTTTTCGCCGAAATATTGATCCAGGTATTGGATTTTTTTCAGCTCGTCGGATCCTGAGATTGCAAGATCAAATACCTTTTCTTTGATAGGTGTCGGTAAGGCGAGTTTATAAGTTGCCAGAATTTGTGGGTTATTTGAGCTGAAATTTGCTAATACACCATCAATACCATCTACACTGGTGCCAGACATCAAGCCGATGTAGAGGGCTTTTGGCTTGGCCACGACTAGTAGCGGGTTAAATCGCTATTCTCAGAGAGAGCGACTTGAGTGCGGCGGCCATACTCATCCAGCTGAGTAACTATAGGTTGCGTCTGTGCAATAAATATATGTAATTTCGACTTGGGAACTGATTCGGCTTTCGGTAAAGCAACGCTCACAGGATTGCGAACAACTCCATTTGCATAAAACTCGTAATGTAGATGGGGGCCAGTAGCCAGTCCAGAAGAGCCGACGTATCCAATAATTTGACCTTGTTTGACACGTGTGCCCGAGCGTATTCCGCGCCCGTATTTGCTCATATGTGCATATAAGGTTTTATATTTTTGTCCGTGTTGAATCACTACCGTTTTACCATAACCGCCTTTGACACCGGCTTGGATCACGCGCCCTTCTCCTGCGGCTTTAATTGGCGTGCCGGTTGGCGCAGCATAGTCCGTGCCTTTATGTGCTCGTATTTTATTTAAAATAGGGTGCTTACGCCTCAAATTAAAGTGGGAGCTAATGCGAGCAAAATCGACAGGTGTGCGCAAGAAGGCTTTGCGCATACTTTCTCCCTCGGGAGTGTAGTAGTTGCCGTTACCATCTTTGTCAATATAACGCACGGCTCGATAAGTCTTTCCTTGATTGGTAAATTCTGCAGCCAGTATGTCTCCATTGCCTAATTTTTCACCATCCAAAAATTTTTCTTCATAAAGTACTTTGAAGCTATCGTTTGTCCGTATGTCCAAAACAAAGTCAATGTCCCAAGCGAAGATGTTGGCGAGTTCCATAACAAGACTTTCTTCAAGACCTGCATCAGTTCCAGCAATGAATAGTGAATTGACAATAGTGGCTTCGCGATAAGCGATTAAAATATCTGGTTCCGCGCGGCTTAAATGTTCGGTAAAACCTTCTGTTGTGCGAGTGAACTGTAAGCTGTTGAGCCGATCCTTTTGGTAAATTAACTGCAGTAGTTTTTGGTTGACGGTTTGGAAACGGAGCTCTTGACCAGGATACAGGCGCGTCAGTTGCTTGGCATTGGAGCTGTCACTGATAAGTTCTATCAGGCTGCTGTCGGGTAGCCCGACTCGCTGAAAAATTAGCGATAAATTATCGCCCGGTTTGACGAACTCACTTTTCCACTCGGGTTGTGAGACCAGGGTCGGACGCTCTGGTGCTGTTAATAAAGAAGAATCTAGCAAAGCTAGAGTAATCGCTTGTGATTTGCGCAGACTCTCAGCGGGTTCGTTAGAAGGTGTCATTACAGAAAATGACAACAAAAAGCAGACGGCTAGGCTGGTTACCGCGACTAGATGGGTTCTGGGAAAATCACGCAGCGTTTTTAGGAGTAGAAAAGTTTTAGAGAAATCAGTATGTTTCATGTTCTTCTTAAGGTGAAATGGTGAATTCCTCAACCACGACGACTTTATATCAGATTGTGACCAATTTGGCACGTGTAAATCTCTTTCAAATTAACGTTTAAACTGCCGCCCACTTGCTAAATTCGCTAGAATCGCGGAAGTGGCTTGGCAATTTTAGAGGCCGCTTGTGTTTTTATCGGCGTTCGGTATGGTGTGCGACTTTAAACGTATTTGCTACGTTATCCAACAATAAATGAGGTGTCTCCGTGGCAGTCGATCCTGGATTGTTGACCGATCTACAATCTCGTGGTCTTGTAGAGCAAATGACCGGCGAGGCCGCATTAATCGATCATTTCTCAGAGTCTCGAGCAGTTTACTGTGGTTTCGATCCAACAGCGGATAGCTTACACATCGGTAGCCTGGTCCCCCTTTTGACGTTAAAGCGCTTTCAGCAGGCGGGCCACAAACCCATTGCCCTTTTGGGCGGCGCAACCGGCTTGATTGGAGATCCCAGCTTTAAAGCCCAAGAACGTAAGCTCAATAGTTCCGAAACTGTTGTTGGGTGGGTTGATAAGTTGCGTAAACAAGTGTCTCGCTTTATTGCTTTTGAAGCGACTGATAATGCTGCAATAGTTGTCAACAATCTGCATTGGATGGATGAATTAAGCGCTCTTGATTTTCTGCGAAAGATAGGAAAACATTTTTCCATCAATAACATGATCAATAAGGATTCTGTAAAGCAGCGTATTAATCGGGAAGGAGAAGGTATTTCATTCACTGAATTCAGTTATATGCTGCTGCAATCCTACGATTTTTCGGAGCTTTATCGAAACTACAATTGCACTGTTCAGATAGGTGGTTCAGATCAGTGGGGTAATATCGTTAGTGGTGTAGAGTTAACTCGCCGTTTGCATGGCGGCCATGTTTACGGTTTGACACTACCGCTTGTTACTAAAGCAGATGGTGCCAAGTTTGGCAAAACCGAATCGGGTACTATTTGGTTGGATCCATCCAAAACTTCTCCTTACGCTTTCTACCAATTCTGGCTGAATACGGCAGATGCCGATGTTTATAAATTTCTAAGATTCTTTACTTTCCTCGAGCTGGCTGAGATCGATGTTATCGAAAGGGCGGACTGCGAAAGCTTAGTCAAACCTCAAGCTCAAAGGATTCTCGCGGAAGAAGTGACGCGTTTGGTGCACGGCGATGAGGCATTTGGTGCGACACAGCGTATTACCGATGCTCTTTTTAAAGATGGTATTCGCCACCTTAGTTCGAGAGATATGGAGCAACTTCAACAGGACGGCTTGCCATCGACATCACTTAATACAGAATTGTTGAATGAATCGTTGGCAACCATATTCGTCAACGCAGGTTTGGCAAAAAACGGTAAGCAAGTCAAAGATGCTCTTTTGCGCTGTGCAGCGCTTATTAACGATCAGCCAATTGGCTGGAAAGATAATATGTCGACTCTAGCTGTTTTTGATAAATCGAAAGCACTATTCGATCGATATTTTATTGTTCGTTTGGGGAAAAAATCCCATCATTTGTTTGTATTGGACTAAGAGTTTCAAATTTTTGCTTAAACTTGGACCAATACTGGCAAATAACTGGGGTCTATTTCTGCTCCCTTAGCTAATGAGGTATTGGCGTCCGAGTGGCCGCCCCAGGAGCCTCTCAGTAAAATATCTTTCATTTGTATAATCAATTTCATTAATTGAAGAGTTTTTATTGTTGCAGAAAGGCTGGAGGCATGTATACTGCCGCTTCTGGTTTGGGTGTGGCGAAGTTATTAAAATTCTGCTGAACCTAAGCCAGCTAGCTTAGCTAAA
>JBLIHY010000047.1:0-17207 GCA_047634655.1 Cellvibrionaceae bacterium | reverse complement strand
TGGCCTGAAGCAGATTACGTTTGCATTGGGGCATGTAGGCCTTTGTCGTGCTCTACTGGATACCTCACAACTGGATGAGCAGAGACAAAACGAATATTTTGATTTGCTGCAAATCAAAGATGTCACTACGATTGGTAACTGGATGCAAGCTTTGGGATTGAGCAGACAGACTCGCCAATGGCTGATCGAATTACCGCAGCTCTGTGGTGATATCAGCGTTTTGGAGCAAGCGAGGCGCATCTTTGAAGGCGCTCCAGCGGCAGTAAAAATCGCTATTGACGAAATAGAAGCAATCTACCGAGTGATTCGCCAGCGCTTTCCGGATTTGGATATTTACTTAGACTTAGGCGAATTTCGTGGTTATTACTATCATACTGGGGTTGTTTTTGCGGCATATGCACCGGGAGAGAGTCACGCCATTGCCAGTGGTGGTCGCTATGACCACATTGGTGAAGCCTACGGTCGGGCGCGACCAGCGACTGGATTTGGAATTAGCTTAACCTCCATAGTTTCCCTGATGAATTCATCGCAAACCATATCTGGTATTTATGCGCCACCCTCGCGAGATCCTAAACAATGGCAAGCGATCAAAAAACTGAGAGACCAAGGAAAGCGGGTAGTCTGCGGTTTGTCAGAATCGTCGCCAGACTTTGCAGAATTACGCTGTGATAGACAGCTCTTACTGATTAATGGCGATTATCGGGTGGAGTCGCTAAAGTAGCACGTTAGCAAAGGTTAGTGTCTCACCTGAATTCATTAGATCAAAATATTGTTTGACCACCAAAAAACACGATTAATCTAAGAGGAAGTTACTGCGCTATGGGAAAAAATGTTGTTGTCCTGGGCACTCAGTGGGGCGATGAGGGTAAGGGAAAAGTCGTTGATTTACTGACTGATCAGGTCTCATTAGTCGTGCGTTTTCAGGGTGGTCACAATGCTGGCCACACGCTAGTTATCGATGGTCAGAAAACGGTTTTACACTTAATTCCGTCAGGCATATTGCGTGAAGGCGTAAACTGTATGATCGGTAACGGGGTAGTTCTAGCGCCCGATGCCTTAATAAAGGAAATAAACGATTTAGAGTCGACGGGCGTTCCCGTTCGCGACCGCTTGCGCCTATCGCCTGCTTGCCCGTTGATTTTGCCTTACCATGTTTCACTCGATCAGGCTCGCGAAAAGAAACGCGGCCTTGAAAAAATTGGCACGACTGGTCGTGGCATCGGCCCCGCCTACGAAGACAAGGTCTCTCGTCGAGCTTTACGTCTCGGCGATCTTTTTCACGAAAAAGACTTTGCCATCAAACTCAAGGAGATTATGGAATATCATAATTTTATCCTTGTTCAATACTATGGTGCCGAACCACTAGATTACGATAAAACATTAGAGCTTGCGCTGGACTGGGGACAAGTACTTAAACCCATGGTCGCCGACATTATCGATATACTACACAGCGCCCGCCAGAGTGGTAAAAATATTTTATTTGAAGGGGCCCAGGGTTCACTGCTCGATATTGACCACGGCACTTATCCCTTTGTGACTTCCTCCAATACTACTGCGGGTGGGGTCGCGACCGGCTCTGGCATGGGCCCGTTGTATCTGGATTATGTATTGGGAATTACCAAGGCCTACACCACTAGAGTGGGTCAGGGGCCTTTTCCGACAGAGCTGCAGTGTGCAGTGGGTCAGTATCTGGGTGAAAAGGGACAAGAATTCGGTGCCACTACTGGACGTAAGCGTCGCACAGGTTGGTTTGATGCGGTTGCCGTCAGGTATGCCATCCGGATCAACTCGGTTTCCGGTTTGTGTCTAACCAAGCTGGATGTGTTGGATGGTCTGGAGACTATAAAAATCTGCACCAGCTATCGGGACGCCATTGGTAACACAGTCAACATTCCTTTCGACAGTGCTGGTTGGGAGCAAATTATCCCAGTGTATGAAGAGTTGCCAGGTTGGCAGGAAAGCACCTTTGGGATCAAATCTATTGAAGCGCTTCCCGCTAATGCAATCGCTTATATTCGGCGCTTAGAAGCCCTAGTCAAAGCCCCGGTAGATATTATCTCCACCGGACCTGATCGCGTGGAAACTGTTGTTCTGCGACATCCATTTGATTGACTTACTAATTCGGTAACGAAGCGGCAGGTCTTGTTAGTCTCTTCGATCGTTGAGTCTGCGAGTTATCGAGTTACTAAGTTTGACATACTCATCAATTGATAAATCTTCCGGGCGCCGTTTTTGGTCTGTAAACAGCTCGTTGGCCAACTCTTTTCCCAATAATAGTGATTTCAAACTATTGCTCAAAGTTTTACGCCGCTGCTGAAAAGCAAGCCTAACCAAATGATTCAAGTGCTCGTAATCATCGGCATGCCAGGGTGGCTTTTGATGCGGTGTTAACCGCACGATGGCCGAATCCACTTTCGGTATCGGGCTAAAGGATTCCGGTGGAACGCCAAATAAATACTCTACCTTGCAGTGGTACTGAACCATAATGCTCAGCCTTCCATAGCGTTTGCTTCCGGGTTCTGCAGACATGCGTTCAACCACCTCATGCTGCAGCATAAAGTGCATATCTTGTATTAAATCTTTAAAAGATAACAGGTGAAAGATAAGAGCTGTCGAAATGTTATAGGGTAGGTTGCCAACGATACGTATATTTCGCCGCTGGGTCGACGTCGAAAAATCAAAGTTCAACACGTCTTTTTGATGAATTTTGAAGTTGGGATATTTTGCGAATTGGGCGAGTAATCCTGGTATCAAATCCCGATCGATTTCAATAGCCTGTAAGTTGGGACAGGCTTGCAGTAGAGGGCCGGTCAACGCCCCTTTCCCCGGACCAATTTCTATGAGTTTATCTTTGTTGCTCGGAGCAATACCCTGGATGATACGGTCAATAATCACCGGATCATGGAGAAAGTTTTGACCAAAGCGTTTACGGGCGCGGTGTTTCACGGACAGTACAATCCCCTTTAGCTTCCGTTGTCGATCTTTTGATCATCTCAAGGGCTGTTTCAATAGCGAAGTCTAAACTGCCGCTATCGGCATCGCCGGTTCCCGCTAGATCCAACGCCGTACCATGGTCAACTGAGGTGCGAATAATCGGCAAACCGAGAGTCACATTAACGGCATGACCAAAACTTTGATACTTGAGTACCGGTAGGCCCTGATCATGATACATGGCCAGCACAGCATCTGTTTTGTCTAAATATTTCGGAGTGAATAAAGTATCGGCGGGAAGGGGGCCCATGCAGTGAATTCCTTCTTGTTGCAGCTTTGCTAAGGTTGGAATAATTGTATCGATTTCCTCGCGTCCCAGATGGCCGCCCTCACCCGCGTGTGGGTTAAGCCCACAAACTAGAATGCGTGGATGAACAATGCCAAACTTTTTTTGCAGCTCCCGGTATAGAATTCGGATAACAGCAGATAACAATGTCTCAGTAATCGCCTTTGGAACGCTAGAGAGAGGCAGGTGGGTAGTGGCGAGCGCTACGCGCAATGCTTGACTTGCCAGCATCATAACGACTAAGGGTGTATGAGTTTTTGCCGCCAGATATTCTGTGTGACCGTTGAAGACTATCCCGGCATCATTAATGATGCTTTTTTGGATTGGGCCGGTCACCATAGCGTCGCAATAGCTCTGCTGGCAGGCATCAACAGCCTTGTCAAGGCAGTTTAGTACATAGCTTGCATTACCTTTGTCGAGTTTCCCGGGTTCCACAGGTTTGGCAAGGGTTAGAGGCGCCGCCCACAATTCACCGGCGATACCGCTTTGTGGTCGACTGGAAAAATCGATTGTTTTAACGGTTATTGGTAATCCGAGACAAGCCGCTCGTTGTTGTAACAATTGAGGGTCGGCAAAAGCGATGAGCTGATAAGGCCGGGGCGTTTGCGCATGTTGGATCAGTATGTCGGGTCCGACACCGGCTGGCTCCCCAGGTGTCAGCGCAAGTCGCGGAATCAAATCAACACCTCTACGTAAGTATTCTCACGCAACTCCTGAAACCACAGTGACAGTTCGTCCTGAAAACTCTGTTGCCGGAGTATATTGGCGACTTGGTTGCGTTTTACCGTGTCGAACATGTCTTCCGTTTTGACGTCTTCAACACGCAGAATATGCCAACCAAATGGCGAGCGAAATGGTTGGCTAATTTTTCCTATTGGTGTGTTTTTCATGGCGCGTTCAAACGCCGGAACAAATTGTCCCGGCGTCGACCAACCTAGATCTCCGCCGGAGGCTTTAGAGCCGGTATCGTCGGTTTCTTGTTGTGCAAGTTCAATAAAATCGGCACCTTCCTGTAACTCCTGGTGGAGTCGGTCGATCTTGACTTTGGCCTCGGCATCGGTGAATAGCTCAGATGGAGAAACCAGGATATGCCGAGTATTGTAACGACGAACGACGACCGGTTTGGCCCCGGCGCGCTCGACGACTTGCAGTAAGTGAAAACCGGCATTGCTACGCACAGGATCAGTAAACTCTCCGGCATCAAGTTCGGCGACTGCTTCGTAAAATAGTCTGGGCAGTTGATCTTTGGTGCGCCATCCTAAGTCACCGCCTTTGTTGGCATTGGATCCCCCTGAGTATTGTCTGGCCAGCTCACTGAAGCGGACCCTGGAAGCGCTAAGTTCTTGCTGTATTTTCTGAAGAGTTTTAATTTGTTCGGTTTCGTTGTCTCTGTTTACCGGCAGCAAGATATGGTTGAGACGGAAACGGGTGGTCAGCCACTCCTCTCCAGCCCTGGATTCCAGAAACTCATCAATCTCCCGTTCGGTGATGCGTAAACGTTGGCTAATGGTAGTTTCCTGTACTTTTGTAATGGTAATTTCTTTGCGAATTGCTTCGCGTAGCTCTTTCTCGCTGCGCTGCAGTTTACCGAGATAGTCCTCGAAGGATATTCCCTCTTCGACCAGAGAGCGTTTGAGTCGAAAGAGAGCATTATCGACCTCTGTCTCATCAATAGATAAGCGGGCCCGTTCGGCAATATTCAATTGCAATTTTTCCAGGATCATTTGGTCCAGTACCTCGCGGCGAATCTGTTCGCTGGACTCTATCTGCAGGCGCCCCGATTTGATCTGAAGTAGGCGTTTTTTCAGGTCGCTTTCAAGGATTACCGCTTCTCCAACGACAGCGGCGATAGCATCGAGTGTTTGGTAATCCTTAGCTGTCGCCGGTGGAGTGCTTACAACCAGAAAAAACAAACAGGTGATCAGAGATGTTAATACTGTCATGGTGGTTTAAGTGTGCCGATTAATACGAGGAACGTGCTAGATTAAAACTGTGTTTTTTACGAGACTTGCTTCCCTATGAGCTTCAAGAGAATTTCCTGGGTCTCCTTTGCTTATATTTGGACTGATATTGTTTTTCCAATACTCCGCACCCGAATATTTTCCACCTCAACGATGGTTGTGTGTAGAAGTCCCTTTTATCAAGCTGTGCCAAGCCAAAAGCTCCATAAATCCAACAGATCCGTGAGGCCTCAATCTGATAAAGCGTTACGGTTCAGCATATACGGCTTGCCACTCGCTGAAACCATCGATTCGGTCTTCAAACAGATTGTCTAGAGCACCACTGGTACTTCCCAACCCTTTAAAATGAACCTCAACAAAGCTGCTGACATCGCTGTCAAAACTTTCGTCAGGTACGATTGTAGCCAGACGATTGTCGAGTTCTCGGCGGTAGCCGACGCGAAAACGCACACAGCAACTGTTATATTCGATAGCTGCAATACTATCTAGTTCCCGATTCCGTTCAATATCTCGGGCGCTGTAGAGCAGTAAGTGCCACCGGCTATCAAATAATTGCGAAATCACGGCGCCTCTCAGTTCCCGTATATCCTCTGATTTTACTGTGGTGTGGTGATAATCAAGCTCCAACAGGTGCTTGCTGGAGCTCTGGGAGCGCATTTTGATATTCCACTGGCGCATCTCATCTCGAGAATGATCAATCAGGGCGTTTCCAGTGAATTGCAAGCCTGCAACAGGATTACTACTAAATTGCAGCGCAATATCCGATCGCTCGGACTCTTCGGAAACATTGATAAGCGTCACCTGGCGGTCATCGAAGTAGAAAATCTGCCCCAGACTCGCGCTAAACCACTCTCGACCGCTTTCATTGCCAAAAAAGCGAGTTGTAAATCCGATTGATAGCTGATCGGCGTCGTCAATGCGATCGCCGCCGGAGAAGCGTGTATCCCTGAATAACTGTTGGTAGCTAAAAGTCAGTTCCGAGGTGTCGAAATCTATGGCTTGATGATCATCGCGAGTCAAATTAAACAAGGGACCGTGATCGTTAAAATCACTGTAAAAATAAAACAATCGCGGCTCAAAAGTTTGCAGATAGTGGTCACTGTAGCGCTCAAAGTACAAACCCGTATCCAGTATGAATTGAGGTGCGGTGATACTGGGAGATTCGCTGGCCTCCTCTGTCAAGTAACGGTCATCTAATTGATATTGCAAATGTTTAAGTTGAAAAGTTGGTTTGAAAAATCCCCACTGTGACTCGTGATCCCAGGTCATTCGATAATTTGCTCTAAGGCGCTCGCCAGTCAGCCGTGAGTTAGTCACGCCATTGTCGGCAAGATCAAAGTCAATCCACTCGTGGTTGAGCCGCAGTTGCCAATCATCCCAGCGATAATAGCCGTTCGCCGAGAGTGCCGGAATCTGCTCGTAGGGCTCGATAATACTTTCCGACAAAGTTTGGTAGCGCGTAAATGCTGCTCCCAGTTTCCAGGCCCCTAGCCGGTAATGGGCGTTTAGCTTCTGATCTAAAAAAGCATCTTCGCGACCGGCGGCGGGATTAACATCGAAGTCACGAAAATAGTCGATATCGCTGACTTTTGTGTAATCGATGTCGGTACTCCATGCCGAACCCTCGCCACCTTGCTGGCTAACTTGCACCAGCCAGCGGTCTTCTCCTTTAAAGGGAGCGGCGTCGGATTCAGTTACTTCTCCCGCGTTCACTCGTTGTTGATCGTTGTTGCTGAGTTGGCCGCGATCATCGGATAGGTACGCGGTATTGAGCTCGGTGGAGAAATGGCGACTTAAATGACGAAAATGATTTTCATAAAGTACACCGTGTTGTTCCAAGAAGTGCGGCGTCGACAGCCAATCATAATTAGGTGCCAGATTAAAATAATAGGGCAGGGACAAGCTCGAATAGCTGTCTTCGAAGCGCAGGTTAGGGGCTAAAAATCCCGAAAGTCGCTGGTCTCCCAAGGGGAAACGCAGATAAGGTAAGTACAACACAGGAATATCTTTCACCTCTAGACGCATGTGATAGATTTGTCCCTGACGCTTTTGGTGGTCAAGCTTGATGCGAGATCCTCTAAGATTCCAGCTATTATTGCCGGGTTCACAGCGAGTAATGCTAGCGTCCAGTAGTTCTAGATTATTTTCACCTTCGCGCTTTAATTGGCGCGCCTCTCCGCGAATATGATTCAAGTGCGAAACGTAAGCGGCTTGATCTATTTGCGATTGGCTGTCTTTTTGATTGAATACGGCGCGCTCTCCGAGAATCAGTAAATTTGGCTCGCGGATTTCAATGTGACCTTCCATAACCATCATGCCACTGTCTTGGTCCAACTCGGCGCGATCCGCTTTTAACTGACGGTAACCCTGAGTAATTAAGACATCGCCGACTATCAGTAAGCGCTTGCGGCCAGCGTCTTCTGGTATTTCACTGGCGCTGATTTTATTGGCATCGATGCTAATGCTCGCCTCGTCGGGTTTGAGTGTCACTTCTACATCGTCGCGAATGGGAGCGATATAGGCACCGCAGCTGCCCGCTGGTATAGCTATTCGTTGCGCCGGGGTTAGTTCCTCCAGGGGTATCCAGTCAAGTGTGGTGGCGAGCGATTCGCCATGAGCAGAAAACGCTACCCATAGAGACGTGCCCACCAGTAAGCAGAGGGCCCGACGAGTCAACAAACGAATTTTATCGAAATGGCGAGTCATGAATGAAGCGCGGATTAATGAAAGAGAAATCAAAGCAGTGGAGTGTACTGCAAACCGCAACCGTGGACGGTAATTTATTTTTTAAAACCGCCTTTTTTAAGCTCTTTGTTGAACACTGATAAGTTGAACAGTCATAAAAAGTAGCTATGAATACATATTTCATCAACCGATAGTAGATCATTAAAATTTTTCATCGCGAAGTGAACTTTCTAGCGAAATAAGCTACCTACAATGATAGGCAGGTATTTGAGAAGACAGTTTATATATTTTATATGTTTTTGTATATTAAATGCTCTTTTCCATTGTTGTTACTTGCCGTCCAAGCTTCTTATATCCCTTTTTATGGAGATTTTGGGAGACTTTTCAAGAAATAATGTTTTACAACGAAGGTACTTATGATTAGATCACTATTTACTCTTCGTCTCGAGAGTGTTATGCCGTGGGTGTTTCTGGCTCTTGGGCTAACGTTTCTGACTTTGGGTGTAGTCATGTGGCATGGCAAAGCATCATCGACACTACCAACAGGTTATGGCTCTGATTCGCCAAAAGTGGAGTTGCCGATATCGAAGAACAATCGGCCAAGCCCGTCGGTCTCAAAATAGATAAACTCAAGCAGTTCAGGATCCGCTGAAAAAATCCGTAGGTTGTTAACCCATCCCAATTCGTCTAGCAAATGAATGGTGGATGGTAGATATAGGCAAGCGCGTAAGTGACGGATCTGCTCCCTGCCGTTTTCAAGCGAAAGTAAACGTCGCAGTTAGGCTCTAAGAATATTCCCTAATCAATAGCGGCTTGGCTATCGGTAGAGTTGTGATTGCAGATTCGAGAAGTCTCGATAGCGACTTTCATCCAGCAACCGGAGTTTGAGAATGTCGGAGGTGGGCAACCGCTAACAGAACCCATTGACTTGGTACGATTAGCTGATCTTATGACTCTTTGCGATTTTCGGCGGTTTCCATGTAATCTTCATCTAATCTATAACCTTCGCTAAGCGTGTCGCTGGTGGCAGAAGTTTTTGGCGCCCAGTCGCGAGGGGGCTGAGGATTTTCTCCATCTATCTCTATTTCTTCCAGAAAATTGTCTTCTCCACTGCCTTTGCCGATTAACTGCCGGCCGATATCCACATTTGCTAATTTGAGCGCATTGTTAGATAGGTGTTCGTGAACATCTCGATAACTTTGGGTGAGATTATTGACCAGTTTTGCGGTTTCCGCAAAGTGCTCTGTGACTTGTTGTTGGTACTCGGCCAATTTTTCTTCGGTGTTTTTTAACTCTCCTTTCAGGCTGCGACTTCGCTTGGCCTCTGCTGATAGCGAGTGGTTTATCGCACTACCGATGGCGATACCGAGAATGATTGAACCGACAGCAACAACAACAACAAACGTAATCGAAAACACAAACATCTCCTCATCACTGAATTAGGTTCGACTATTAATACTATTTTAAACCCACGAATATGTGCATGTATTCAATGCATTAATATAGCAAAGGTATCACCACTATTGGTCAAAGGTCGAGTTAATACTGGTCCAGTATGTATTTTTTTCGGATTAACAGCGATGCACAAAAAGCACTCTCGCGAGACACTGAAGTCAGTGAACTGCTTACTCATTTACTCTGTAAGGTGGAAGTAAAGAATACCCTCGAGACTTGATATACGCTGTAAACACCTTGTATGGCCACTGTATTACCTGCAGGAATACCGATTACCGCCTAGCAGCTTGGGTTAATCAATAGCAGCTTGGCTAATTTATGTTGCCGTACCTCTTCATGCACGACTAAAGCCGCGAACTCTGTTTGTAACCGCATGGAGATTTAAAGCTTTTTAACAGCAAAAAGCCATTAAATCCTACAAGTTTTCTTCCACGAAAGCGATATTTTCGACTTTCGCCATAAAAAACAGTAAGTGCCATTGTATTAAAAATGAAAGCACCCGGGTGTGGCAAGGTATCAGTGGCCAGGTAGGTGGTCTGCGGATCGAGCGAGATGCCTTCGTGTTGCCTCAGCTCTGTGGGCGTTTCGCCAGACTTACAGACTTTGTTGGCGTCGAATGTGTTCCAGGCTAAGCTAAATGTAGGTTATTGGGGGTCGATTTTTTGATGGCTTTAGAGACTGTAAAAAAATCTGTGTAACTGTCTATCATTCTATCCTGAGACGCACATTCAACTTTGTATCGTTCATAGGGCGCGCAACTCGATGAAATAGGTGCCCTGGAAAGCTTCCGCTCCTGCCCCTTACCTACGTCCTGTAGGCAAGGACTAAAAATCGGTCACCGCTGATTTAAAGCAGATCTATCAATCGATCACTGAGGCGGAGACTTTATTGATGCTGGATCAGTTCTCTGATCGCTGGGATGACCAATACCCACAGATCGGTAAATCCTGGCGCATTCATTGGCAGAACCTAAATACCTTAGTTAATTACCCGGCTGATATTAGAAAAGTGATCTGCACCACCAACGCCATCGAATCGATTCGATTCGATGAACAGTGTTATCCGAAAAGCGATTAAAAAACGCAAGTTATTTCCTACCGACGATTCAGCTAGGAAAGTGATTTATTTGGCGATTCAGAATGCGTCCAAAAAATGGACGATGCCGATCAGAGATTGGAAGCCTGCACTCAATCGATTTATGATTGAGTTTAAAGACCGATTGGCAGGTTATATTTAAACTTGGCTGTTACACAGAATTATTTACAGGCTCTTGCGAAAGGCATGTTCTAGTTGGTGGGGAGTTACAGCACAGGGAAGGGTTCTGTTCGTTTTACGGCACACAAAGAGAAAAATCTGATGACTCACAATATCATTAAATGGGTAGCAGTAATTGATGGAAAACATGCCCAATTTTACATTGATGAAGAGCATCACCTAAGGGACTTAAAGCATACGCTAACAGCAAGTCCTGCCCGCACAGATAAACCCAGTGGAAGAGGTGAGCTTGGCCGAGTCTATAACCGTTTGGGGGATGGAAAAAGGCATATCGTTGAACCACATACTAGCGATCGTGTGCAAGAACATAAGATGTTCGTACATACGGTGGCAGATTATCTGGAAAAAGCCATCCATGAAACAGCAAGAAATAAGCACTCTAATAAAATAGTACGCTAATTTTAATCAAAACCTAACATCCACTATTTGATGATTCTCGTTTATTTTCCCAATGGACACTCATAACACGTTGCGGAACAATGTTCACAGATATGAGCGCACAACTGCCCCACCTTGTGAATAATAACGACAGAATTTTTGACTTCAACGCCTAAGCCCGACAACTTACTGAGCGAACGGGAAAAAGTTTCTGCAGTCATACCTAGCTTCCCGGCCACCAGTACTTTTTCATAAGGAAACTGCAACCCACGACAGCCTTGCTGTTGGTCAGCACATAAGCGCAAAAGAAAACAACCTACACGTTGGGCAGAAGTCATCTGGGCTAGGTGTTCAGCGTGCAGTTCAAGTTGATTAAATTCGTTTAACTCTACCTCTAGAAATTTACCAAGAAAATGGTCAAATTCGACTTTATTTTCTGTCATTTTCAGCATGAAAGCAGAGGGAATTAGTAGCATTTCCGCATCGGTAACCGCTTTACCGTATAAGCATGGGTTCCTTTATTTAGAATGGCGGTTTTTCCAAATACATCGTGGTGTGTGAGGAGTGAACTAATCGCTTCGTGACCGTCACGTGTATAACGGTAAAATTTTGCCCAGCCTGTCACAACGATAAAAAATACTGGGCGCTATCGCCCATCGAAAAAAGAACGTTTCCCTTTTTATATTGCCTAACCTGTGTATGGTTTAGTGATTTGCTTAAACCTTGATCGTGAAACTCACTGAATTAAGTAGATGCTTTTTAGAAAACGTCTGTAAGCGTCTTTTGTAATCTAACTAACGAGGGCCTTATTGTTTTGTCCGACTCCATATTTCAGCCTCCACTAATGGTTAGCAACAATGGAAAAGTACTATTTTAATTCATTAGTTAATAAGCCCAGAGATACTGACGTAGATTTTCAATCCTTCTAACATTACATAGATATAATAATGACACTGACGTGTGGCACTCGCCCCAATCCTTTCGCACACAAAATCAGGTTTCCAAGGTTTTTTTCGCAATATCAGTTGGCCCCGAAGCAAGCTGGCTTAGAGCTCGATCTAATGCCCCAAGCTCACTCGCTATTAACACTTCATTACACTGACGAAAGACTTACGGATTTTACTCAAGAAGAAATAGATGACCCAAACGTACGTAAGTTTTTGCAGAACATTCGCTTTATCGTGACAACTGGCGCCAAAATTAACGGATTAATCCGCAAAAACCACTTCCAATAATTTATCGGAATTCTACCGACTAGAAATCGACCAGTAGGTACATTATCTGTATTCAGGGGAATCTATATGGTCGGAAGATCTCGCCATAGTTGATCACCCCGGTTCAAGGCCAAAGCCGTCTTGGCGGCTATCTAAAGTCAGCACGGGCGAAAAAAAGTTCCACTCGGATCCTTAACTGATTGAAAATTAACAAATAAGTTGAATTTATTTTCGACCGAAGATTAATTCATGGATCAACTAACCAGAGCATTCTAAGATATTAAACCGGTTTTGTCTGAACACGAGCGCCACTCTTCCTTATTGATTGTCTCTACGCGCTAATATCGATGCAAACGGGAAAATAAATCATTCTGAAAAGTAACGAGTAGTGAGCCATTAACTGTTCTTGTTAATTTCAAATGCGCTCGTTACATTACCGCCACTATTTTTTACGGAATAAGCATATGACTCTCACACCCCTGCAGCGTTATCAGCAGGACTTACAACTCTCCGACTTTCAAGAAGACAGCTCTCAGTATCTGGCCGTTCGCAAGCTTGAAGACCTTCACCATCGATTGACGGCGAGACAGGCGCCGGCGGTAAGGAGTCCTCTAGGTTGGCTCTGGCAGGGTCTGGCCGGCAGGCTTAATACCACTGGCGAACCTGAGCAGGGACTCTATTTCTGGGGTGGTGTCGGCCGAGGTAAAACTTATCTGATGGATATTTTTTTCGATAGTCTCCCCTTTGAAAAAAAAATGCGTGTCCATTTTCACCGCTTTATGCGCCGAGTGCACCGAGAGTTAACAGCGCTTAAATACCAAAAAAATCCTCTGCAGCTGGTTGCCAAACGCTTGGCTGAGGAAACCACCATTATCTGTTTCGACGAGTTTTATGTCTCCGACATTACCGACGCCATGATACTGGCTGCGCTGTTTCAGGGTTTGTTTGAGCGCAAGGTCTGCCTGGTGGCGACTTCCAATATCGAGCCGAATGATCTGTACAAAGATGGTTTGCAACGAGCTCGCTTCCTTCCTGCCATTGACTCAATTAATCGTTACACCGAGGTGGTCAACGTGGATGGCGGCACCGACTACCGCCTGCGAACGCTCGATCAGGTTAATTTATATCACTCTCCGCTGGACGAAAAAGCCGAAACCAGCCTGAAGGGCACCTTCGAGCGTCTGGTCCCCGATGTCTGTACGATTGAAGAGCATGTTTATCTGGAGATAGAGGGCCGCAGTATTTTCAGTCGATTCCACGCAGAAGACGTGGTTTGGTTCGATTTTTCTGTGTTGTGCGACGGCCCGCGCTCTCAGAATGACTATATTGAAATTGCGTTAGAATACCACTCAGTGTTGTTATCTAACGTTCTAGAAATGACGGAACAGCACGAAAGTCAGGCGCGGCGATTTGTTAACATGGTGGATGAATTCTACGATCGCAGTGTCAAGCTGATTATTTCGGCTGCGCGACCCATTGATAAGCTGTACTCGGGCAAGCGTTTGGTTTTCGAATTTCAGCGTACTATCAGTCGGTTATTGGAGATGCAGAGTCGAGAGTATCTGTCTCGTCCCCATAAACCCTAAACCCCTGAGCGAAGCCGGTTATGATTCACCTCCGAAGAATTCTTCTTCGCAGTGTACTTTTGCTGCTGATAATCGTTATCTTATCTTATCTGGCCGTTTGGTGGCTCTCTCCACTGGCGATCCGCTCTGCTCTTGAGCCTTACTTGGCCCCCCAGGGCTTATCCTTATCCTCCGAGAGCAAGGTGCGATTTAATCCCTTCCTAACTCGCGTCACCATCAGTGATCTGGACGTCTCAAAAGCGCAGGCGACGACACTTGCCATTGAACAGGTTCATCTGGAAATAGACCTTCACAAACTCTGGTTCGATCGGCAATTATTTGTCCGCGAGCTTACTATTGAAGGCGGTAGCATCATCGTTTCGAATCGCCCCGATGGCATCATCATTGCCGGTTACCAAGGGTTGACAAGCAACAACTCTGAACAAAAATCAGAGTCCAGCGAACCTCTGGTTTTACCCGTAAACATCGTAGCTCCGAACATGGTGCTGAATAACTTTGTACTGCATTACTGGGACGAACGCCGTCAGGGTGATCCGCTAAAACGCCAGATCACCATAAAACAACTGAAAATCGAACAACTGGATCTCTCAGCGGAGACGCAAACAGCCCAGCTATCGCTGGCGCTTTCTCTAGCGGAGGGCTCTGCTGCTATCGACTCCCGCCTTTCCCTGAATCAATTTCAGGGCGATCTGGTAAGCGATATCGAATTCGATAATATTCAATTAGAGAGCTTTATGCCCTATCTGGGGGAGTCGCTGCCATTAGAAAGCGTCAGCGGTGAACTGGCTATGGCGCTGAACGCGAAGCTCAGCTTTCAATCCGGGATTTCAGGAAATGGGCAGTCGGCGGTGGCCGCTGACCTGAGCCGTATTACTCCGCAAACCCTACAACTGACGGGAAAATTGGCATTGGATAAAGTACAGATGCTTGCCGAGCCCGATGGAGCGCTGCTCGCGGCCTGGGATACTTTGCGTATCGAGGGTATTCAGGCCAATGCCGAGTTGTCCAACTTCGCCGACAGTATCAATGTTGAACTCGACGAAGCTATCGTCACCAACATCACTGCATCCAAGATTCAACCGTCGAGTGCCGAGTTACCGCCTTTATCGACGATCAATCGATTCGCTTTGAAAACCATACAAGCGGACAGTCGACGTTTGTCCATCGACCGCATCGAGGTTAACGGATCCTACAATCACTTGCTGCTGGCTGAACGTGCTGAAGGCAAAGGTAAAAGAGTCGAGAACTTGCTGATACTTGCTACCGACGACGCAAAGCAATCCATCGCCAACGAAGGCAATTCAGTGGATGACTCAGCAGAACTACAAGAATCCACGGAATTAACCTTCGCTATTAATCAAATTGCCTTCACCGGTGAAAATGTTATTCAATTCCTAGATAAAACCGTAACGCCGAGTTACGAGCGCACTTTTTACGTCGACAAATTATTACTAACAAATATCGATAGCCAAACAAAACAGCCAGTAGACATCCAGCTGGTTGGTCGCAGCAACCAATACGCCAAGATAGATTTATCGGGTTACTACGAGCTCTTTTCGTCCGAAGTTAACTTTGGTGTAAAGGGGAGTGTCGAAGAGGTCTCCTTACCCTCGCTCTCATCCTATACCCGTGAAACGCTGGGTTTTGAATTGAAAAGCGGTAGCCTGGATGCTCAATTAGATGTGAGCGTCGTGAAATCGGAATTAGATGGCAATAGTGTTTTACTCATTCGCGGCCTGGAGACTTCTGCCTCATCCACCCTGGACGCCAACAAGATCCAAGTTCAAACGCCGATCCCGCTCAATGTCTCGCTCAAACTGCTAAAAGATAAACAGGGCAATATTCGTCTGGAAGTACCGCTAAGCGGGAGTGTTAATGACCCCGCATTTGGCTTGGGTAGCATCGTTGAAATTATCACCCGCAAGGTTGTCGCCGCTCAGGCTAGACGTTATTTGCTGAGAACCTTCGTCCCTTACGCAGACGTAATATCGGTGGCCATAAACGCCACTGATATGATCTTGAGGGTTCGTTTTGAAGATCTGATATACCAGCCGCGTCAAGCCAATATCGATCAAACACAAGAAGCTTACCTGCAGCAATTTATTGCTTTGATGAAGGATAAACCCAGCACTCAGGTAAAAATCTGTGGTGTGGCGACCTTGGCCGATCTTCCTCGAAATGTAGCGAAAGTCCCAGAGTCGGTTTCCGGCGATATCCAAGAAAATCTACGAAATCTGGCTCAGCAGCGTAGCGATGCCTTTAAAGCTTACGCGGTCGAGCGCGGAGCGATAAACTCATCCCGTTTACTGGTGTGTAATCCGGAGATTGACTTGGCGGCGGATGCAAAACCAAGAATTGAGCTGAGCATATAGCAAGCTTCCCACAAATATGAGCTATTCGCGCCGATAGCGATTGGATTTCTCTCACTTACTGAGCACTGATGCCCCTAAATCCCACATTTCTCAAACTTCGCTACCAGACCCACTGTTCCTGGACCGAGACGGTCTTAGGTGACTTTGACGCATTTCTCAACGACCATGCGCAGGCTGAAAAAAAAGCCTCGGGCATGGCCATGTCCATGCTGTCTCACTACCCCGATCGGCCCGAATTGGTGAAAGCCATGGTGGATTTATCGATCGAAGAGCTAACGCATTTTCGCGAAGTCCTTAAACTAATGCAGCGGCGCGGCCTAGTGCTTGGTAAGGACGAAAAAGATCACTACGTCAATCAATTGCGACATTGCCTACGTCGAGAAAAAGAGGTTTATCTACTGGATCGCCTATTGACGGCGGCAATCATTGAATCTCGTGGTTGCGAGCGCTTTGAGTTGATTGCCAAGTCGGCAATCGATACCGATCTTAAAAACTTTTATCAACGCATCTGTGACTCTGAAAAAACACACCATTTACTTTTTATCACGCTCGCCTGTAATTATTTCCCCAATAGCGTGATTGAACAGCGCCTCGATCAATTGCTGGATATCGAAGCAGAGATCGTCCGACAACTGCCGTTGCGTCCAGCTTTACATTAATCCTAGGGAACCTCTGAAAAGCTATCTGCGTTGCTATTGCAGCGTTAAACATTCTCACCAATTCGTCGAGAACGAATTTGAACCGCGTTAGCGGTCCCGAAGGGCGGAGCGTAGCAAGCGCGAAGTATTTATGCGGTCGAAGACAGAACACCACGGGTTTGCCCGTGGTTGAATGAGCCTGGAGGCGGTGTTGTGCTGAAATGGAAGTTAAATTATCAGCGCATAGTGCTTATCGTCTTCAGTATCCTATTGTTTGGGTTTGTAAATACCGCCGTAGGATCCTGAAGCCTGGCGTCCGTGAGTATACTCATAAGTTATTACTGGGGCTGCTAAGAAGTTTGCCTG
>JBLIHY010000046.1:0-17331 GCA_047634655.1 Cellvibrionaceae bacterium | reverse complement strand
TGTCGTACCCTGTGCCTGATTTAATTCAAACAACAAGTCGATAATTTTGGCGCCCGTGTGAGTGTCGAGGTTGCCGGTGGGCTCGTCGGCAAATAGTACACTTGGCTCGCTGGCAAAGGCGCGGGCGACGGCAACCCGCTGTTGTTCACCACCGGATAACTGTTTAGGGTAGTGGTGTAAACGTTCGGCGAGTCCGACGCGTTGCAGATACTGCCGAGCGCGAGCTTCCGCGTGGTCTATGCGGTGCAGTTCTAGGGGAACCATAACGTTTTCCAGGGCGTTCAATCCCGGTAATAACTGGAAGGATTGAAAAACAAAGCCAACGCTCTGAGCGCGAACTTTTGCCCTGCCCTCTTCATCCATGGCCGTCAGATCGTGGCCATTGAGAATAACTTGTCCGCGGGTGGGGATATCGAGTCCCGCCAATATGCCCAGCAGAGTGGATTTACCAGAGCCGGATGCGCCGATGATCGCCACCGTTTCCCCGGAGGCTATCTCTAATTCAATATTATTCAGAATAAGCAGTTGATCGGATTCAACAGAGGCAACGGATTTGGAGAGATTGTGAGCTTCTATCACGGTTGACGTGGTGGATGTAGTTGACATAGGTAGAATATGGTTTGGCCCGATAATACAGCTGAAGTGGTTGGACTGGCTTATGTTTAAATAGTCCTAATTAATTTACATACATATACCGCTTAATTTACGTTGATAACCGGCGAGTAGCCCACTAAATCAAAACATCTAAAGCCATTTGCTCAACGTAAATATCCAGCTTAAATCGTACTAAAAAAGCGAAACCTCGATGAATAAGCCTCTTCGTTTACAGATAATCCTATTGTTAATCTGCTCTTCCTTCGCAACGTCAGCGATGGCTCAAAACAAAAAAATTCTAGTATTGGGAGATAGTATCAGCGCCGCTTTCGGTATCGATCCTGCGGAAGGCTGGGTGAACTTATTGGCAACAAAACTGGCGGATAGTGGAAAAAACGATTATCGAGTGATCAATGCCAGTATCAGTGGTAGCACCAGCGGGGATGGATTACAGCGACTGCCAACGCTGCTGCGACAGTACAAGCCGGCGATTATGATTATCGGGTTAGGTGGAAATGATGGCCTGCGCGGCTACCCGGTCAAACTCATGCGTGAAAACCTGCAAAAAATCATCGATTTGAGTGCAGCGTCTGGAGCGAAAGTACTACTTGCTGGAATCGAGATACCACCCAACTACGGCCAACGCTATACCGATGCCTTTCGCAAGAATTTCTTTGTCCTAGCCGAGCAAAACCCAGTCAGCTTTCTGCCGTTCATTCTCAAGGACATTGCGACTAACCAGACAATGATGCAACGAGATCAAATACACCCGACTGCGGAGGCACAGGCAATTATTCTGAAAAATGTGTGGCCACACTTGGAATCCCTGCTATAGGTTTTTAGCCTTCAAATATGCTACAAATCGTTTGTTATGTCGCGGCTTTAAAATTTATCTTTGACTAATACGTCACTGAGCGGCAACTGACCGGGTTTTGGCCACTCGGGTTTAGTGGTGGCTTTACCCACTACCAATAACATTCCTACTATATGATCATCTGGCAATTGAATAAGCTCCGCCACTTTCTCGGCATCGAAACCAATCATTGGGCAACTGTCGTAATCCATGGCTTTGGCAGCGAGCATAATAGTTTGGGCGGCTATGCCAATAGAGCGTAGCGCTTCGTCGCGCTGAAGTTGCTCTTTGCCCTCGTAGAATGGCTTGATCATGGGGATTAGCACATCTTGTGCTTCCTTCGGTGCATCCTTCCAGTAACGTTCTGGATTTTTATCCCACGCTTTAGTATCCGCACACATAACAAATAACAAAGAGGCATCGGTTACCTGCGCTTGATCCCAAGCTGCTTCGCGAATTTTTGCGCGCTGTGCTTTATCTTGCACCAATACAAAACGCCAATGTTGGATATTGAATGAGGTCGGCGCTTGAATGGCGTATTCCAGCAAGGTATCTATGTCCTGCTGTGGCATGCCGAACTTGGGGTCGTAATGTCTGACCGCTCTGCGCTCTTTAATGGCTTGTAAAATATTCATCGTTTTTTTCTCTTGATTTTTTTATACAGGCAGGGGAATAAATTCGTCTTCATCACCGGGAACTTTGGGGGATTTCCCGTCGCGCCAATCATCTTTTGCCTGCTCGATACGCTGTTTGCGACTAGAGACAAAATTTCACTCGATGAAACGCTCCGACATTTTGTCGCCGCCTATAATGGCGATTTGGCTATCGCCAGTCGATTCGATGCTGGCTGTTGCATTGTCTTTCAAGATCGCCATGCTGAATTGCGGCACCTGCTGACCGGCAAGCACAATACTGCCGGAAGCTACATATACCGCCAGTTGTTTCTGCTTCGGGTAGCGATAGTCGATCACCCGCTTTCATCCGCGCTTCGACACAGAGTGTCTTAGCGAAAGTCTTTACCAGAGACTGGAGACCATAGACCATAGGCAGTGCCCATCATTACACGTAGTGGCACCGTATTTTCGTGCCGTTTGGGCAAGTCCTCAGCCGGGTGGTGATAAAAGGCGAGTTCGGTTTCTTCGTAAGATTCTGGCAACGCGTGCCACAACTGTAGGCCGTGAATGGTCTGGTCGCTGTTTCTAATTTCATCGCGCTCGCGTTCAGAGTGAATAATGCCTCTACCGGCCACCATGAGATTAATATCACCCGGGCGGATCGGATGGACGCTGCCCAGCGAATCGCGATGTAAAATTTCGCCTTCGAATAAATAAGTCACCGTTGCCAGATTAATATGCGGATGTGGAAGCACGTCAATTCCACGACCGGCCGGGAAATACGCCGAGCCCATGTGATCGAAGAAAACCCAGGGGCCAACCATTGACTGCTTAGCTTAGGGTAGCAGGCGTCGAACCGAGAAGTCGCCCAAGTCTTTTTCTTTTGCGTTAATGATGTGCTTAATCATCATTGCATCGTCTTCTGATTATTTGCTGCAAAAACCGGTTTTGAATGCTACCCGTTAACAGATCTAGGTATTTATGTCTTTGTTTAGCTTTCTGCCGAGTTAGGACTACTGTCCGGGAATCGCCACATCAGGGTGAAGCCACGAGAAAGTCAATCTGTGTGTAGATGCGCCGATTTCCCCTACGAACAGTATAGAGACTGAGGTATTTCTGGGCATCAATTTGATAAACCCCATAGAACTGATGTTGATTCAGTCCGTAGAGTTGTTTGATGCGAAAATGGTCATTAGCCCAATTGTTACTTTCCCCACAGTCGCGGCGCTCACACTCAAAGAGTATTTTTACTGCTTCGGGTAACTGGTCTCGATAGAACTGAAAAATTTCCAATTCATCGAAACCGGCCGAAAACTCGTGGGTCTGTCGTTGCAAGTATCCCCGCAAACGTTTTTCCACCTCTGGCTGCCAACGATTCTGACGCTTCACATAGAGCCCCAGTGCAAGGCGATAACTGGAAACTTGACGCTGCTCTTCTTCGATAACACGGGCCTGGTCAAAAGCATAAAGTGGAAAGTCGGCGCCGTGAGACGGCAAACTGACGGAAATCAATAATACAGCCAAGAGATAGAAGTTCATGTGGTTACTGCGCAGATGTGAGGTATTGAGATAGCCATCGTTTGACACGGATGAATATCCAGGAGAAAAGTTTGCTCTACAAGTTTTTAATACATTTAATGAGCAATTTTGGATTATCAAACATTCGCCAGCACGTAGCCTTAGCTTGCGTATTGAGGGATTGCATATCTCTGCTATCTACGTTTTGGAAATGTGTACGGTGATAGAGATCTCTGCGTTTCACAGTTGCCATAACGGAGAGCGAAACTGAGGAGAGACGTATCAATCTCTGCTATTGGGATGCATCTCGGTGGGTTGGTGTAGCCACAGCAATTCAGCACAACCGCGAACAGCCCATTCAAACTGCAGACAGGCAATAGCTGCCGTACCCAGGTAGTAGCGACCGGATTCAAATCCTCCCAGATGGTCAAGAAGGTCTCCAACAAGTGGCTGATGGCTGACGATTAGAACTGTGTTATCTGTTTTTTCCAAGCTAGCCAGCACTTGGTCTGGGCGGTCTAACGGAGTTAACCAGGGTTGAATAAGATGAGGGCACCGGCAGTGGTCGGCCATAATCTCAGCTGTCTGTCTGGCGCGAAGGTAGTGGCTGCTCCAGATAGCATCGACTGATCCGAGTTTATCTCCATAATACTCAAGCATGAGTTGGATCTGCTTGCGCCCCGCATCGGATAATGCTCGAAGCGAATCGGACTTCGCATGACTGAGGGCCTTCCCGTGGCGCATGATGAATAAACATCTCACATGGCTGACCTTTTATTGGTTTGGCAGTGAAATAGTCCGATATCTCACCCTGTCGGCAAGTTGTCGTTGTTCGAGTAATCCCCTTACTTTTTTAGTCGCTTTTGATCGGTAATGGTGCCTCCTGCACCAGATCAGGCAGCCTGTCTAATCGTCGCCAATCCAATGGCCGTTTTTATTGCTGATTGTCCGGCCAATCGGCAAAGGGGAATGGTTTTTCACTCGTTTTATAAGTGAGAAAACAAAGTACTTGGTAGATATATTGAGATAGACTGCCGCCTAAAATTCGCAGCCTCTCATTATTTTTTCCAGTAAATGATGTCCATATGAACTGTAAAATTATTACAGTGACAATAACAAAGCAGGCAATATAGAATATTGCGAAAAATAAGACCATGAATACAAAGCGAAGCCAAGTTTCGGAAGAAAGCACATTTTCTTTCCAGGTCTTTTCCAGCTTTGGTTCTGTGTGACTCTCGGCAACTTCCACTTCGACTACCGCTTCAGTTTTCGAGGTCGTTTTTTCATTTTTACTATCTTTTTCATCGTTAATGTTAATAGTGTTGTCGTTCATATCATTGCTCCCGTAAAGTCAACATCGCTGTTTTGCTCACCCAACATGAGTTGGCTGATAATACTATCTGGACTTTCGCCTTCAAACAACAGGGCGTATAAAGCTAAAACCAAGGGCATCTCCACGCCGAGGGACTCCGCCTTTTCTTTGACGAGACGAAGCGTATTGACGCCCTCCACTACCTGGCCGACGCTTTTTATAGCGGATGCTAGCGACTCCCCAGCACCCATAGCATAGCCCACGCGGAAGTTTCGACTTAAATTAGAGTTACAAGTCAAAATCAAATCTCCCACTCCAGCCAAGCCCAAAAAAGTCATTGGATCGGCTCCCAGAGCATGCGCAAAAAGGCCCATTTCCGAAAGCGCGCGCGTCAGTAGGAGTGCCATTGTATTGTGGCCATACTGTCTGGCCTCGATCATGCCCGCCATGATGGCGTAAATATTTTTCAGCGCACCGGCCAGTTCAACACCGTAACAATCTTTACTGGAATAAATGCGGAACCGCTCTGAGGCCAGTAACTGTTGAACATTTTTAATCAAATCGTCGTCAGCACTGGCAATAACTGAGCCAGTGATCTCACCCCTGATCATTTCCTTGGCGAAATTAGGGCCGCTGAGCGCACCTATTGAATAGCCAGGCAGTGTTTCAGCCAATATTTGGCTCATGAGCTTGAATCCATCGCGATCGATACCCTTGGTAGTACTGACGATTTGGGAGTTTTTATTCAGATAAGGTTTGATTTGTTCTGCCACCTGAGAAAAAGAGGCGCTGGGAACAGATAAAAATACCACTGTTTTATCCATTAGTGTGACTTCAATATCCGAGATTACCGTCAGCTGATCTGCAAGGGAATACCCTGGCAAATAGGTCTTATTTTCTCTCAACTCCTGGGTTTCGCGTGCACGTTTTGCATCTCGCATCCACAGAGTAGTGGCAAAACCATTACGAGCAATCACGTTGGCAATGGCAGTGCCGAAGCTACCGCCACCAAGGACGGCAACGGTGGGTGATGAAGTCATGAAGGAGCCTTTGTCCGGATCAAATATTTGAGTTTCTTGAGTGCGTTTAAGTAGAACAATTCCAGCACCTGGTCTAGATAAAGGACACGATAACATAAGCGGTAAAGCTGCCTGCCGTGTGTGCCAGTAAATCGATGTCCCTTAACCAGTGAGAGGTGCCTCTTGTGCCGACTCAGCTATCGGTGAGTGTGCCATTAAACCTTCGCCAAGTCAGGTGTGACTCAACTCCAGGAGAAGCTTGTTGAGCTTGCTGACATAGGCAGCGGGATCATCCAATTGCCCGCCCTCGGCTAGACTGGCTTGGTCAAAAAGAACAGATACTAAGTCGGAAAAGCGATCTTCGTCGGGCTCCTGATCCAGCTTTTTCACCAGAGGATGTTCCGGATTGAGTTCGAATATGGGCTTACTTTCGGGAACCGATTGACCGGCTTGCTCAAGCAAACGGCGCATTTGCGACCCCATATCGGCCTCTCCCACCACAATGCAGGCTGGCGAATCAGTTAGGCGATGTGTCAGACGCACTGTCTCTACTTTACCTTCGAGGACCGCCTGTGTTCGTTTGACCAGCCCCTCGAGTTCTTTGTTAGCTTTTTCTTGTGCTTCCTGATCCTGATCGCTGTCGAGTTCACCCAGATCCAATTCTCCACGAGCGACATCTTGCAGAGTTTTACCATCGTATTCTTGCAGATGGCTCATGGCCCATTCGTCAATTCGATCAAACATCAAAATAACTTCGATGCCTTTTTTACGAAAAATCTCAAGATGAGGGGAGTTCTTGGCGGTATTAAAGTTTTCGGCCGCTATGTAGTAAATTTTTTCCTGCCCCTCTTTCATACGACTAATGTAGTCTTTCAGAGACTGGTCTTGCCCCGATTTATCTGTATGCGTAGTGGAGAAACGCAGTAGCTTGGCGACCTTATCTTTATTGGAAAAGTCTTCCCCAAGCCCTTCTTTAAGGACTTGGCCAAACTCCTTCCAGAATTCGGCGTAATCCTCTGGATTCTTCTTGGACAGTTTTTCCAGCATATCCAATACGCGTTTGGTCAGAGCAGAGCGCATGGTGTCGACATTTGGATCTTTTTGCAGAATTTCTCGAGAAACGTTTAAGGCAATATCGTTGGAATCTACGACGCCTTTGGCGAAGCGCAAGTACATAGGCAAAAACTGTTCAGCTTCATCCATGATAAAAGTGCGCTGTACGTAGAGCTTGATTCCTCGAGGAATATCGCGATTGTATAGATCAAAGGGGGCTTTTTTAGGGAGGTACAGTAGACTGGTGTAGTCTAATTTCCCCTCGACACGGTTGTGACTCCAAGATAGCGCGTCGTTAAAGTCGTGGGAAATATGTTTGTAGAACTCTTGGTATTCCTCGTCATTTATTTCCTGCCTGGAGCGAGTCCAGAGAGCCGTGGCAGTATTGATGGTCTCTTCTTCTGGCGTTTTATCCTTGTCCCCATCTTCCTCGCCGCTAGGCACTTTTGGCATGATCACTGGCAGGGAGATGTGGTCAGAGTATTTTTTAATCACCGAGCGCAAACGCCAGTCATCGGCAAACTCCATGGCGTCGTCCTTCAGGGACAGGACAATCTTCGTACCACGATCCGCTTTCTCAAAATTTTCAATCGTATATTCAGCATCGCCAGTACACTCCCAGTGCACTCCCTCGGAGTTGTCGGCACCCGCTCGGCGAGTATAAACATCCACTTTGTCGGCCACGATAAACGCGGAATAAAAACCTACGCCGAATTGCCCAATCAGCTGGGAATCTTTTTTCTGATCGCCGGAAAGCTGTCCCAGAAACGCGGCCGTCCCAGAGCGGGCGATGGTTCCTAGATTACTAATGACCTCATCGCGGTTCATGCCGATGCCATTGTCGCTTATCGTCAAGGTCTTTGCTTCTTTGTCGAAGGCAACTCGGATGGCTAAGTCGGGTGAATTTTCGTATAAGCTGCTATCTTTAAGGGCTTCAAAACGAAGCTTATCCGACGCATCTGAAGCGTTGGATATTAACTCCCTAAGAAAAATTTCTTTGTTCGAATATAGGGAGTGAATCATCAAATGCAAAAGCTGTTTTGCTTCTGCCTGAAAACCCATAGTCTCTCTTTTCGTTGCCCCGTTGTCTTCTGCTTTTTCAGCTGTCGCGTTCACTAAATACTCCTCTTTAATCTGCAATCTGTGACCATCTCAGTATAGAGGGTTAGTGGGGGAGTAAAGTGAATTTTTCAAGGGTGGCCAGTTAAGTCCAAACGCCGCTGAATTTTGCAGCTCAGTTTCGAGACGATCTTGTTGCTTCGAGATTTACTACTGAATCAGAAATAAAGGATAGCCTCCGAGACTTCAAATACGCTGTCAATACTTCCCAGTATGCTCTGGGTGTTGAGGATAGCTTTGCTAGAAATTACAAACAATTCTTCGGCCGCGGTAAGCCGGCAATTTTACTGAGAAGTTTTGCGGGGCTACCGGGGAAAAGCGTTAACAGGTAAATACTATTGCCTTTTTTCGCTCCAAGTCGCTGAGCACTGTATTTAACAAGTGGCCGCATCGCCGGGGAGAGCTCAAACTCTCGATAGAAGTCGCGAACTAGGTTGATTAGTTCCCAGTGCGCGCCGCTCAACTCAACATTCTCTTCCAGGGCAATCAGCTCGGCAATTTCCTCTGACCAATCATCCAAGTTTTTGAGATAGCCTTCTCGGTCGGTTGCGATACTTTCACCACGATAATCCAGCGTCATTAGTACCAACTCTGCACCACTTCATATCTAGTACACAAGATGACAAAATGAGGATAGTCGATTTTTTCGAAGGTCAGTAATTCTCGATTTGCTATTCCCCGATGAATCAGATCTTCTTCAATGACAAAACAAGATTTATCTCTAAGCTCATCGGCATGGGGTTGATTCTTCAGGCTAGCGTAAACACCGTTACCGTAAAATAGCATTGCGTCTCCCTCGCGAAATACTTGTAGGCATTGGCACAATGCCTGATGATCGAAAGGCGACTGATTAACAACATGGAGAATATGGGTCATATCAGAAATTTATCAACACCTGCTGTTGATGCAGGTATTCGGAAATTTTTTGATTCGAGAGGACGATTGTTCCAGCCACTAATACATCACAAATCAGACCACGAGTATCGAGAGCCGATTGACTGACGTAGATTGCTTCGACACCATAAAGATCTAATGCCGTCATTTGTCGAGCTAAATTTTTATGAGGACCACTGTCAGTATTTTGCGTATCCAACAGCTGAAATACACCATCGTCCAGAAAAAATAGCGAAACTTCCTGACCGTAGATACCAGCGGCGAGCACAGCCTCCAGTGCCTCATGGGCAAAGTGATTTCCATAGGGTGCTTGGCGGATAACAAAGCCCAGTTTATTTTTCACCGACATTTTCTCTTGTGATGGCTAACCTCCAAAAGTCAAAAAGCGGTCAGCGCATACAGCGGCATCAATCAATTGTCCGAGCCCACCCAAGGTAAATTCACGGCAAAGGCTGTGGGAATAGTGCCCGTAGCGTTCAGCTTCGGCGCGGTCTAAGATGCCTCGCTTCAAACCAGCGGCGATGCAAACTACGATATCCAACTTGTGCTGACGCTGCAGCTTCTGCCATGAGGCAGTGAGACTTTGCTCGTCCTGAGGAGGACAATTCCATCGAGACCCGTGATATGCCCCGTCATAATAAAAGAAGACACGATAAAGTTGGTGGCCTTGCTCCAGGGCTGTCTCGGCAAAACGGAGGGCTGAACGGCTGGAATCAGAGGTAGGCGGAGAAAGCACCAGCAAAGAAAAAATCATGATCGGATCACAGAAAAATTTACTCCTGGGCGGAGACAGTTATGTTCTATCGAGCGCACACTGCAGCTGTACAACCTAGCAGGTTGGGCAAGGCTGTCGTGTCTCCCGAGGGGCTGCTTAGTTCAGAGATAATCAGCTAGGCAAGTTGGTAATGTAAGCGTTGCCACTCACTACTAACACATGACTTTACAAGTTTCAGTTTACCAGTCTCTTCATCTATTAAGATTTTCTCGAATCCATACCAATTTCCATTCGCCAGAGCATGCTAATACCTTCAGCAGATAAACTGTAACTCAGCCGCTCATACTGTATTATCCCAGCGTGACGCAAAGCGTAGCCTTTATCGATGAGCCAGACGGCAAAGCATGGCCGTAGTTTATGAGTCAGAATAAAGCGCGCCCTTAAATTTCAGATACGCTGTAAATATTGTTCCCTGCATAATCAGCGTTGCTCGCAGGCATACAGATTAAGAAACCACAGCGGAATGCAGCGAGTTTAGAACCCTGCCTTCAAAGATTCGAAATATGAGAGTGTCGTTCGCAGGAGTCTCTCGGCAAACCTCTTGAGAGGTTTTTTCATTAAATAGTAAGATAGCTTTTGCCGCAGCAAAAAACTTTAGTTAAGGCCAAGATGTTTACCTTTCAAGAATATATTATTGCCTGGACCATTTACTTAATCTCAGCGCTCAGCCTAATGGGAGTATTTTGGTATCTCTCTCGCAACATACCCACTTATGCCAGACAGTGTCTTCGATTGCTGTTGGCGACACTATTGCTATTACCCACTCCTGTTGAGGGCCTTCATGACTACCTCTTAGCACCTGCTTGGACAAAAGGCCTACTAGAACTCTTATTCTCTGGAACTGAGGGCGCTATCTCTGCAGCCAAGGAACTACTCGGCACATCAGTAGTGGTCATATCGGTCTATCTATTGCTGTTTGCGATTCAGAAGTTATATCGTCGCAAATTTAATAGCCCTACTGTTTAGCGAGCCTTGTTATTTTAGCCAGATAGCAGAGTTCAGCAGCGCTACGCAAACCTAGTTTTCTGAGAAAAAGCCATCAAAAAAAACTTAATAAAAAATTCTTAGTTCAAGAGTAACTGCTTACTTTTATTGAAAATGGATGGGCAACATAAATGAGACTACTTTCCCTACATAAGACCGATGCCAGGCCGATATAAGAAATTTAGAAAAGATCGACTGGGGATTCGGTGGAAATACCGACAGCTTTGGCAATTCCAGCACCGACAGAAGTGCCGAAACGACGGGTGAATGCTTCCAGCGGAGAAAACCTCAGAGTATAGTCTTCAATATTTTCTTCACCGATAATTTCGCGAGCCACTGTTCCAGGACTAGCGAGGCCATCTACCAGCCCCAAAGTTAGCGCCTGCTCCCCATTCCAAATTAGGCCACTGAATAGATCTTCGGTCTCGACCAGCCGCTGACCACGACCTTCCCTGACCACCTCAATGAATTGTTGGTGGGTATTGCTTAGTACGGATTCCCAGAAACGTTTTTCTTCTTTTTTCAAAGGCGAAAACGGGTCGAGGAATGATTTATGCTCGCCTGAAGTAAAGTTGCGGCGCTCAACACCTAGCTTTCCCATCAGATCAACAAATCCGAAACTAGATGCTGTCACACCAATAGAACCCACCAGACTCGCTTTATCTGCATAAATCTCATCGGCTGCCGCCGCAATATAATAAGCGCCAGAAGCTCCGATATCTTTAATGACAGCATAAACTTTTTTGTCTGGATATTTGGCTTTCAAGCGAAGCACTTCGTCGTAAACATACCCTGCTTGAACAGGACTACCGCCGGGGCTATTTATAATCATCATGACGGCAGCGGCAGCCTGATTGTCAAATGCTCGACGCAATCCCGAAATTAGGGCATTGGCGTTGGCTTCTTCACCGTCCGCAATTGTTCCTTGAACGACGACAGCAGCTGTATGGGCCTCACTGGGGGTGATCCCTTCGATAACCTGCTGACTTTCCGTGATCACACCGACGATAATAAATGTCAAATAAGAAAAAGTAAGCAGCTTAAAAAATATACCCCAGCGTCGTGCTCTTCTCTGCTCTCTCAGTGCATCTTGGGCAATGGAGGAAACCAACTCCCAATCTCGATGCTCACTGCTGGAATCAATCTTTAGTTTTGAGCTAAACAAACCCATAATCATCTCCTGAACTAAGCGATTTAAAATACGAATAATGCGAGGCACTGCGCCCTACGGACAAATTCAGTACTTGACGGGAAATCTGTGTCATATTTTTAAAGACTGAGCTGCAGCGTTTGAACTTGCCAAATTATCAAGCACTAATTTCAGATCATCATCTAATGGCGCGTTGACTTCTAACAGCTGCCCTCTTTGGTCCCGCAGTTGCAACCCAGCAGCGTGTAAAAATAGCCGCTTAAGGCCAAATTTTCGAAAAGACACATTTATCTCTGGATTTCCATATTTTGCATCGGCAACAATAGCGTGGCCCAAGTATTGACAGTGCACCCGTATCTGATGTGTGCGGCCAGTGACAGGCTTTACTTCCAACAAAGTCGAATCATTGTAGCGTTGCAACACTCGGTATTTAGTCAACGACAATTTTGCGCCATTAGTACCAGGCTCGACAGCTCGGACGATTAACTCGCCGCTGCTCGAGCGACCCTTAAGTAGAGACGTATTTACTTCGCGTCGCCGATTGGGCCATCGGCCGGCTGCCAAAGCCCAGTATGACTTGTTGACCTTACCCTCTCTAAATTGGGCCTGTACGGCGCGCAAACAGCGACGGTTTTTAGCAACCATTAAACAACCAGAAGTCTCGCGATCCAGCCGATGAATTAATTCCAGTGTGCTATCTGGTCGCATTTGCCGCAAACTTTCAATCAGACCTAGACTAATGCCACTGCCCCCGTGGACCGCCAGACCAGAAGGTTTGCTAACGATCAACAAATCATCATCTTCATATAATACCGAGTGCTGGAGTCGCCGCTGGAGTCGCTCGCTGGGCTTTGGCACCGGTGTACCCACACCTAAACGAACCGGTGGCACTCGAACCTGATCTCCGGCATGCAGCCTGTATTCCGGTTTTATTCTGCCCTTGTTAACTCGCACCTCACCTTTGCGCAAGATCCTGTAAATCAGTGATCTAGGCGCACCTTTTAATCGATTGATCAGATAGTTATCTATCCTTTGACCTTCGTGATCAGCGTCTATCTCCAACCACTGAACTCCGATTCCAGTAGGGGCAGAGCGATCTTTCTGTAGGGGAGGCGGCTTCATGAAGCGATCATAGCAGGTCGTTAAATGTTACGGAAATAATACAAGATAAATATCTGAAGCAACGGGCGGCCTAGCAAAAAACAATAGTTTAGAAAAATATTGTGGCGCCTACCTAGGGCTTGTTGATACAATCAGCGGCTGCTGTGCGGTTTTTGCACAAGATTGTAAATAACGTTGGAAGCATAAGCACAGCGGTGGTGCTCGAGCAGAATCCAAACCATAACTCAAATTATTGAAACTTTATTTTTTTCGCAACATCAATAATAGTGAGTAAGTATTTTGTGGATCGTGCTTGAAAAGCATGAATTGAAAACAATCTAAGCTACTATTAATCGACAAATTTTAACTGCTATGCTATTGGTAGCAACCATAGATTGCCACAGCTAACAAACAAAATAGCTCTTTAACCCATTTTAAATTTCTAAACACAAGTCAAAATCGGATAGTTTATCCGCCAAACAACGTATACGCTTGTGATAGCGCATTGATCCAAAAGCATTACCGCACACGGTAATTGTAAATTTTTTTGGATTAATCAGATAGTTAAATGTAATTAAACATCAAAATTTTAGTATTTAATTCGTAACAAGCGGGTTGCCACTAGGCAGTTCATTTGAAAGAAATAGATGAGATCCTGATTTTAAATAACTCAATTGTGGTGTTGATACACTCACATGTCGGCGAGTTTGATGAGATTTTCACAGAGATAAATTCCTAGCCTCACTGGCGTCGGCCCGTAACTTGCCGGAAAATCAGTCAGTAGGTAAGTGCTGTAGATTTGTATTATTGGTCCCCAAATGAGCACTATACAAAACTTCAATCGGGCACGGTGATTTTGCTCACCTTTTGGAAGCACTCGTCAGCTCCCTAACCTGTCTCAACTTTTCTTATTTAATTTATCTATTGCCCTATCCTCTCGTATCGTTTTGCTTGTTATAAACTCAGGACAAAACGATTATGAAAAGAATGCTCATCAATGCCACGCAACCCGAAGAAGTGCGTGTTGCCCTAGTCGATGGCCAATGGCTCTACGACCTCGATATTGAAAATCGCCACCGCGAACAAAAAAAAGCGAATATCTACAAGGGTAAAATCACTCGTATTGAGCCCAGCCTAGAAGCCGCTTTTATAGATTATGGCGCTGAACGTCACGGTTTCCTTCCCCTCAAAGAAATTGCACGCGAATATTTCACGGAACGATCCAGAGATGCCGAGGGAAAGCTCAGAATCAAGGACGTGATCGCTGAAGGAACAGAAATCCTCGTTCAAATAGATAAAGAAGAGCGAGGCAATAAAGGCGCTGCGCTAACCAGCTTTATCAGCTTAGCGGGCCGTTACATGGTTTTGATGCCCAACAATCCCCGCGGCGGTGGGATCTCTCGCCGTATAGAGGGCGATGAACGCAGCCAATTGCGCAACGCTCTAGCTGAACTCGATATTTCCAAAGGCATGAGCGTTATCGTACGCACCGCTGGTATTGGCCGTACAACAGAGGAACTGCAGTGGGATTTAAATTATCTGGTCCAACTTTGGAACTCTATAAAAGAGGAAGCAGATAAAACCAAAGCGCCCACCTTCCTATTTCAAGAAAGCAACGTCATCATACGTGCGATTCGCGATTACATGCGGCCAGATGTCGGTGAGGTCATAGTCGACCACAAGGCAAGTTATGAACTGGCAGCGACATTCGTGCAACAAGTGATGCCTAACGACCACGATAAAGTTAAGTTTTACGAGGATGAAAACACCTCTCTCTTCAGTCGCTACCAAATTGAAGGGCAAATCGAAACCGCCTTTGAACGCGAAGTAAAACTGCCTTCTGGTGGCTCCATAGTCATTGACGTTACCGAAGCATTGATATCAATTGATATCAACTCTTCGCGTGCAACGAAAGGTGGAGATATCGAAGAAACTGCTTTGCAAACCAATCTCGAAGCTGCTGATGAAATTGCTCGACAACTGCGCTTGCGCGATATGGGCGGCCTTGTAGTTATAGACTTTATTGACATGCAGCCCGTGCGTAACCAGCGCGCCGTCGAGCAGCGCATGAACAAAGCCCTGGAGATAGACCGCGCAAGAGTACAGGTGGGTCGCATATCTCGCTTTGGTTTGTTGGAAATGTCTCGCCAGCGCTTACGGCCATCGCTTGGTGAAACCACATCTAAAATTTGCCCAAGGTGTAGTGGCCAAGGCACTATTCGATCAACGAAATCCATCGCTTTGTCAATACTGCGGCTGGTTGAGGAAGAAGCGCAAAAAGAGCGTAGCGCCGAGATCCGAGCGATCACTCCCGTCAAAGTGGCCACTTATCTGCTCAACGAAAAACGCAAGACCATTGCAAATATAGAAATGCGCAGTAATGCCCGAATATTGATCGTGCCTAACCAGGACATGGTTACACCTCACTACGAAGTTCAACGCCTGCGCGATGATAGCAACGAAGGATTTGAAACCAGCTATCGTATTGTTGGGGCTCAGACGGACGACAACTTGCTATTGGAAACGGAGAAGCCAGCGCCTATGTCCAAACCCGCAGTTCAACAACTACCACCTTCTCAACCACCCGTGCCTGCGGTTATTGCTAAGAGTAAAGCCAGCCCTGGTTTACTTGCCAAGTGGTTCAAGGCGTTTATAGCTCTATTTTCTCCAAAACCAAGCAAGCCTGAGAAAAACGAAGGCAAGCACAAAGAAAATCGAGATGCTGAACGACGAAACCGCAACAATCAACACAGACGCAATCAACGCCGACGCTCGGAATCGAGTAGTGACGACAACCGCAACAAACAGAGTGGTAACCGCAACTCCAGCAAAGCCACACAGGTTGAAAAGAACAAGCCACTGGCAAATGAGATAGCGGAAAATACTCAAGAAACTGAAAAGGATTTACCCGAGCAACGCCCTAGTGACCGCAAACCACGCAATCAAAAACGTCGGCGGACCAGGCGGCCATCTCAAGAAGAAAATTGCCCAACCGTTAATTCCATCGACAATCAAGCAACACAGGCGCCTTCCAGCACACCTCAGGCCACCAAGGTAAAATCGACAGAGCACAGTTCTCCCAAAGTAGATGAAAGCGCAACCATTACCGAGTCGGCAGAAGTGGTGGGCGCAGCAAAATCTAAGATTAATTCGTTAACTTCAACGGAAAACGTCGATCAGGTGGTTGCTACGGCTACAGAGAAGACCCTAGTGGCTACAGAGAAGACCCTAGTGACTACAGAAAGCTCTAACACAGCTGCAGGTCCAGCGAGCAAAACACCGGCGGTTACCGAGAATAAACCTAAGATATCTACTGCTGCCAGGGCACCTGATCCAGAAGTAATCGAAACACTGGCGAACGTTAAGAAACTGGAGATAACTTACTCTCGGGCAGTAAATGACCCTCGCTCAATGCCCAAACCCGTCGAGAGCGTTGACATTGAAACCCAAGGGCTAAACAGCTTTCAGGGTGAATCACTCAACACTGAAAGCAGAGCCAGCGTGGATCGCGAATCTCGACAAATTGAAAGAGCGAAAAATGATCCTCGCTTAGCGCCTAAGTCCACTGAAAAAGTTGATATTGAAACCAAAAAGCTCAACAGCTTCCAAGGTGAACCACTCAACACTGAAACTAAAGCGGGAATTGATCGCAAGCCTCGTCAAATCGAGAGAGCGAAAAATGATCCAAGACAGATAATAATGTAGTTCTTTCTTATGATGGTGTAGCGTATATATGAAATATATCCATCCTATTAAATGTAGTAGCTCAGACTTGATCTGACAGTTACCCGTTTTTAAATGGTATCTGTCAGTTTAGATTTGAGCTAAATTTTTCTCAGCCCAAATCGATTTTCCATCAAGCAATGTCTCCACCGGAGTTCGCCCACAGCACATTTTTCCCTGATGAGTTCTCTCATTATTATAATAAGCCATCCATTCGTCCAGATCTTTTTGTAGTTCCTCCATCGTTGCATACAATTTCTTCCTAAAAGTGATCTGATAAAACTCGTTCAATATCGTTTTATGGAAGCGTTCACAGATGCCATTGGTCTGCGGTGACATGGCCTTCGTCTTGGTGTGATCAATGTCGTTGATAGCCAAATACAACTGATAATCATGTTGATCGACCCGGCCGCAATACTCGGTGCCACGGTCTGTCAAAATGCGCAGCATGGGCAGCTTCTGCTGTTCGAAGAACGGCAAAACTCTATCGTTAAGGGCATCGGCCGCTGTGATTGGCGTCTTGGTTGTATAGAGCTTACAAAACGCCACTTTGCTATAAGTATCAACAAAGGTTTGCTGGTAAATACGCCCAACTCCCTTGAGGTTACCAACGTAAAAAGTA
>JBLIHY010000045.1:0-17630 GCA_047634655.1 Cellvibrionaceae bacterium | reverse complement strand
GAGTAAACAGCGTCGCCATCAAAACCATTTTCGACGGAAGCTGCCAAAGCGGCTTGAACATCAATGCCACCCGTAGTTTCCACACCGGATAGAAACAAACCGCCACCGTACATAAATTGATATCCACAAATCATGTACATAGTGCAGGCGATAGCAAATAAGGCCACGTTTTTGGTCAGGATCTCAGTGGTATTTTTGGCGCGAACCAAACCGGCTTCCAGCATGGCAAAACCCGCCGCCATCCACATCACAAGCGCGCCGCAGACCAGGAAGTAAAAGGTATCCATGGCATACTGCAACTCAAAAATATTGCTCTCCATTGTCACTCTCCAAAATGGTTAATTGAATATGAAAAAAGGTAACTGGCTTACAAAGCGTCTTCATCGGATTCGCCGGTGCGAATACGAATGACTTGCTCCAAATTTGAGACGAATATTTTTCCGTCACCGATTTTGCCACTGTGGGCAGCTTTACTAATAGCCTCTAGTACGTCATCTACCTGATCATCCGTAATTCCCACCTCCAGTTTGGTTTTTGGCAAAAAATCAACAATGTATTCAGCACCGCGGTATAACTCGGTGTGCCCTTTCTGTCGGCCAAAACCTTTAACTTCAGTGACAGTGATACCCTGTATGCCAATTTCTGACAACGCCCCGCGTACAGTATCAAGCTTAAATGGCTTAATGATCGCAGTTACTAACTTCATGGTTTTTTCTCCATAGTATTTTTTAGAAGGTTCCGTTGATTATTCTTGAATAATATATCTTGGCGTTAAACCAATGACCATTCATGACGTTAACGTCCCCCAGCGTGCAGATTACTTGCTTGAGTATTATCGTGAAATAAGTCCAAATACTCAAATAAATTAAGCAATTTTTATGCCAAAAAAAGATTTTAGAGCAAACTATTACTTGGGGCATTTTGGCTAGCTATGGCAAAACGGAAACACATAGCATATGGAAGCAATGCACAAAATTGGTACAAAAAAAAGATAAGCGCTAAGTTAGTGCTAGTAGATATTCAAATAAGATCAACGCGGGGCAGACTCCGGTACCAATTCATTCTCGCCAAGTTACTCACAAAAGGCCAAGTTCGATTATATTTCGAAACGCTGCTTGATTTTTTTTGCTACAAATACTTTTTTCAAGTCAGCGTATTCAGGGGTGCCGTGCTTGTTAAAGGGTGGGAAGTCTTCGCCCATAATCAAGGGCGCCAGATACTCGCGACCGGCCGGGCTAATACCAAAACCGTCGCGGCTTATGTAAGAGCGCGGCATCATTTTTTCCACATTGGCTACGTCGGCTAATGGTGCCTCTTGGATAGACCAGCTATAACGTTTTCCCTTGCCGCGAATGATCGCAGGCATCACTGCATTTTTGCCGGCGATGGCCATTTCTACCGCGGCCTGACCCACCGCATAAGCCTGCTCTACGTCCGTCGCTGAAGCGATGTGGCGAGCAGAGCGTTGCAGATAATCGGCAAGAGCCCAGTGATATTTATATCCCAACTCTTCTTTTACCATCGCTGCCAGACTAGGCGCGACACCACCCAGTTGTTTGTGACCAAACGCATCCGTATTGCCGGCATCCGCGAGAAAAGCACCATCTTTGTATTGGGTGCCTTCCGAAGCCACGACGACGCAGTAGCCGTATTTTTTAACGGTTTTCTCCACTTTTTTTAAAAACTTTTCGCGATTAAAGGCAATTTCTGGAAACAAGATAATGTGGGGGGCATCGCCCTCTTTCTCAACAGCTAAGCCACCCGCGGCGGCAATCCAACCGGCGTGACGTCCCATCACCTCGAGGATAAAAACTTTTGTGGAAGTTTCACACATTGAAGCGACATCGAGTCCGGCTTCTTTAGTCGACACAGCGACATACTTTGCAACGGACCCAAAGCCTGGAGAGTTGTCGGTAATGGGCAAATCGTTATCAACTGTTTTTGGAATGTGAATGGCTTGTATGGGATAACCCATTTTTTCAGATAATTGCGAAACTTTCAGACAGGTATCGGCCGAGTCACCGCCGCCGTTATAAAAAAAGTAGCCGATATCATGGGCCTTAAAGACGGCTATCAAGCGTTCGTACTCTACTTTATTCTCTTCCACACTCTTTAACTTGTAACGGCAAGAACCAAAAGCGCCCGCTGGGGTGTGGCGCAAAGCGGCGATAGCTTTAGCCGTTTCTTTACCGGTATCAATCAGCTCCTCTCGCAAAGCACCGATGATGCCATTGTGGCCGGCGTACAATTTGCCGATGTGTTTTTTATGTTTGCGAGCTGTTTCAATTACGCCACAGGCAGAGGCGTTGATAACTGCTGTGACCCCACCAGATTGAGCGTAGAAGGCATTTTTTTTAGTCATTTATATCAAACCCTTAAAATTGAGAGGAAAGCGCGACTCATGATACGGGAAATAATAGGCATTTTCATGTTATCTTGCAGCGCAATTTTGCTGCCACATGGTGATTCATGAGACACATTCATATCTTGGGAATATGCGGAACTTTCATGGGTAGTCTGGCTCAGCTAGCGCAGTCAAAGGGCTTTAAAGTGACCGGATGCGATGCCCATATTTACCCGCCGATGGATGCACAGCTGCAACAGGCTGGCATCGAGTTGATTCAGGGTTTTGACGCCGATCAAGTGAATTTGCATCCAGATTTATTTGTCATCGGAAATGTGATGAGTCGCGGCAACCCGCTCGTCGAGCGCATTCTCAACGATGGGCTACCCTACTACTCCGGACCCGAGTGGTTACACAATCACCTATTGCAAGACAGGTGGGTACTCGGGGTCTCGGGGACCCACGGCAAGACAACAACCAGCTCCATGCTGGCCTGGATACTGGAATACGCCGGTATGAATCCGGGGTTTCTCATCGGCGGAGTACCCGGTAATTTTTCAGTTTCTGCACGACTGGGCAGCGGCCCGCATTTTGTTATCGAAGCCGACGAATACGATAGTGCTTTTTTTGATAAACGCTCCAAATTTGTTCACTATCACCCTCGAACGTTGATCATCAATAACATTGAGTTTGATCACGCCGATATTTTTGATGATCTACCCGCTATACAAAAACAGTTTCATCATCTCGTGCGTACCGTTCCTGGAAAAGGCTTGTTGATCACTCCGGCGTGCAGTTCCTCAGTATCTGAAGTAATTAAATTAGGCTGCTGGTCGCCGCGAGAAAGTTTTGCACTCGGCGATAAAAACAGCGACTGGTCAGCGCAATTACATGCGGAGAATTGTTCTGATTTTTCTGTTAGTAACTTTTATGGAGAAGTAGTTCGTATCCGCTGGCAGCAGTTGGGACGACACAATGTTTGTAACGCTGTAGCCGCCATCGCGGCCGCTCGCCACGCGGGCGTTGATGTCCAGGTGGCCGCAGAAGCGCTGGCCTGCTTTGCAGGCGTAAAGCGGCGTATGGAAATGTTAGCGGAAATTGCAGGCATCAAAGTTTACGACGACTTTGCCCATCACCCTACTGCCATTGCAACAACCCTGGATGGTTTGCGGACACAAGTTGGAAATGAGCAGATCATTCTGCTCATTGAACCTAGATCCAATACTATGCGCGATGGTATCCATCAGAATCAATTAACCCAAGCCTGCGCCGCGGCAGATTATGTTCTGTGGTACTGTCCCCAGCAGCTATCTTGGGATATCACCGAGCTGGCTCGAACGAGCGATGTCCCCATGAAGGTCTTTGACTCGCTCGCCGAAATGATCGCGCATACATTGAGTTTGCTAGTGCGGCCATCTCACCTTATTGTTATGAGCAACGGAAGCTTTGACGGCATCCACCAGAAGCTGGTCAATGTAATACTCAAAACGTATCCAGAACCCATTCAATAAGCTCAATAGTAGCTTCGTTTAAGATAAAATTACCCATGTCTTCATTTTCTCCCCCTAGCATCACCCTGGCATTCACCGGCGCCTCCGGTGCCCAGTACGGCCTGCGACTATTGGAGTGTTTGTTAAAAGCCGATTGTCGGGTCTACCTGATCATTTCACAGGCCGCCGAAGTGGTAATCCATACGGAAACAGACTTGCCCCTGCCAACTTTCGACAAAGGTATCGAAGCGCAGCAAGCTTTCATGGTGAAACACTTTCAAGTCTGCTCACAGCGACTGCAAGTATTTAATCAAAAAGATTGGTTTGCGCCGCCAGCCTCCGGCTCCAGTAGCCCCGGTGCAATGGTAATTTGCCCTGCCAGCGGCGGTACTCTATCGGCGGTTGCTAATGGGGCCAGCAATAATTTAATAGAACGCGCGGCCGACGTCGCCTTAAAAGAGAGGCGACAATTGATTCTCGTGCCACGGGAAACGCCATATTCCGAGATTCACTTAGAAAACATGCTCAAGCTTTCGCGCATGGGCGCCATCATACTGCCCGCCAGCCCGGGCTTTTACCACCAACCAAAAACCATAGACGATCTAATGGACTTTATCGTGGCTCGCATTCTGGACCAACTTAATCTTCCCCAAAAAATGGTATCTCGATGGGGTGAAGACACCTCTCCACTAATCTAGGGGTTTTATTGATTCATGCTGCGACGGCTCAGTGAATTTTATTTCTATTTTGTTCTTCAGCGTTCTCTGCTAACGCTGTCTGCGGTGCTCCTACTAGTGGGTGCATTGGCCACACAACTGCCAAAACTGAAGATCGATGCCACTGCGGATGCTCTCACGCTAGAGCACGACCGCGACTTGGATTATTTTCGTGAAATCAGCAAGCGCTATCAATCTGGTGACTTTTTAGTTGTCACTTATAAACCCAAACAGGCTTTATTCGACGAGCGCACCCTGGAGCACTTGGGTCGACTTCGCGATGAGTTACTTGATGTCGACGGGATCGCCAGCGTCAATTCTATTCTCGATGTGCCACTGCTTTACAGTCCGCCCGTCGCCCTGACAAACATAGCAAAAGGCGCGGAGAGTTTGTCTGAAAAACTCAGAAAAGGAACGGCGGATTTTGCTCTGATACGGGATGAGTTCCTCAACAGCCCCATTTATAAAGATATGCTGCTGGGTCCAGATGGCAAAACAACGGCGATTTTGCTCAACCTTGAGACCGACGAGCTTTTTATCGAAATGGTCCGGGAACGCGACGCCCTACGACTTAAAAAAAACACGAAGGGCCTAACCGGCGAGGAACAAAAGCGGCTGAAAGAAGTCTCCGAAAAATTCCGTAACTACAAGACCGTAGCTTCAGAGAAAAGCCATCAACGCATAGAAATAATTCGCAGTATTGTTCAAAAATACAACGGGGGGTCGCAGATTTTTCTTGGCGGTGTCTCCATGATTGCTGCCGACATGGTGGATTTTGTACGCAGTGACATCATGGTTTTTGGCACGGGCATTGTGGTGTTTATTATCGCCATTCTCAGCTTTATCTTCCGGCGATGGCAATTTGTTTCTCTACCTTTGGCTACCTGCTTAATGACTTTAGTCGCGACGCTAGGTTTTCTGGGTGCCGTTGATTGGCGCTTGACGGTGATCTCTTCCAACTTTGTTGCGCTTCTACTGATCATTTGTCTGGCAATTACCATACATTTAATTGTCCGCTACCGGGAAATCTCTAACCGACATCCGCAGATGGATCGCTTACAACGGCTACGATATACCATGAGCCGGATGTTCCACCCCTGCCTGTACACCTTGCTAACGACAATAGTCGCTTTTGCTTCTCTTGTATTCAGTGGGATTCGTCCAGTGATTGATTTTGGCTGGATGATGGTCATTGGTATCTGCATAGCATTTATACTCGCATTTGTAGTGACACCCGTTGGATTAGCTCTACTGCCGCCTACGAAACCAGATAAGCGACGAGACGGGACAGCGGCCTTCACCCTGATTTTCTCGAAATTCACTGAAAAACACGGTCATTTTGTCCTAACAACAAGTGCTATTTTGGTTGTTATCAGTGCAATTGGAGTGAGCCAGCTAAAAGTAGAAAACCGCTTCATCGATTACTTTCATCCCTCCACAGAGATACACCAAGGCATGCTGATAATCGATCAGCAGCTAGGCGGCACCATCACTTTGGATATTATTATCGATAAGGGAACTTCGTCCGAAATTACAAACATCAGCGCTGTCGGAATTGGAGAAAATAAACCCGGCGATTTGACTGCCGAAAATCAAACTGAATTCAGTAATAATGAGTTTGACAATGTCGATCCCTTCTCGGAATTTGGCGATGGTGATCCTTTTTCAAATGGCGCCGATTTAGCAATCGTCGAGCCTACTGAGCGTTACTGGTTTACGCAAGCGGGTCTCGAGCGAGTGGATCAGGTCCACGATTATCTGGAAAGTTTATCTGAAGTGGGAAAAGTGCAATCACTGGCGATGATTTACAGACTGGCTACAGATCTTAACGGGAGTGAACCAAATGATTTTGAATTGGCTTTGGCTCGCCAAGCGCTAAGTGATGACATTGATCAATTTTTAGTTGATCCCTACATTGACGATGAATTACAACAAACACGAATAACTATGCGAGTGCGGGAAACCGATCCCGATCTACGCCGCTCACAGTTGCTCGAGGATATCAAAAGCCATCTGACCCAAGAACTTAATTTTTCTCCAGAGAATGTTCAGCTTACCGGCTTATTGGTGCTCTACAACAATATGTTGCAGAGTTTGTTTCGTTCGCAAATTCTCAGCCTTGGTGCAGTTTTTATCGGTATCGTTCTGATGTTTCTAGTGTTATTTCGCTCACTAGCTCTATCGTTAATCGCTCTCGTACCAAATGCCTTGGCTGCATTTATGGTCTTGGGTGGAATGGGTTTAGCGGGAATTCCTCTCGATATGATGAACGTCACCATTGCCGCTATCGCCATTGGTATTGGAGTAGATGACGCCATTCATTATATTTACCGTTTTCGCCACGAATTTAGTATCAATAGAAATTATCGAGCGGCAATGCATGCTTCACACAGCTCCATCGGCCAAGCTATGTACTACACATCCGTCACAGTAATCGTCGGCTTTTCTATTTTAGCTCTGTCGAAATTTATACCTTCCATTTATTTTGGCTTATTAACCGGATTGGCAATGCTCGCGGCGATCTTGGCATCACTAACACTGTTACCCAAGCTCCTGCTGATGGTGAAACCCCTAGGCAAAGAGGAAACCACTTAAGCTTTTTAGTCTTTCCCGCCAGAGATTCTGCTCGAAGGATTTGACTTGGCTATTCAAGCGAATAGCCTTCGTGTTCGGCCCGTTATTACTGGAAGACTGTACCTAAGTTTCAAATACGCTGTAATTGCTTCCTACAAGCTCTGCTTTGCTTGCGGGGATTCAGGTTGGTTAGGAACGAGGCGGCGCGTGATACGCTCGATTTCTACCTGCGAAGATTTTTAATTTCAGGGAATCTTTATTTCTAACCCATTGGGGAATAGCTGATCTAATTATTTGATGCTTAAGCTCCCAAGGCTTTAATCTGTTAAGTGCCCAGCGTTCAAAATTCAGCACAAGGGCCTCCCTAATTAATTGGATTAGCCAGATTATTTGTCGGCCTCTAACAATGGCTGGAAATTTGCATTTGCTTGGTTAATGTATCCAGGAATGTCTTTTTCCCACTTCTGCTGAACACTATCATTGAAATTAAGGTAGAGCTTGTCATCGATAATTCTCCAGTTTTCAGGCTCGATCTTCACCAAGTAATCCTGCGAGACGCCATAGGCACAGTAACCGCCGTATTGGGGAGCATAACGCCCGGGATCAGACGTGAATAAATTCAGATGGTCCTGTGAGGCAAATTTCCAAGTCACACCGCTTCCCTCCGGCCACTGCGTAGTATATTCATCAGCTCCTGGAACGTACTTTCCCTCTGTAAAATAAGCCACGGTATCTGCTCCGCGAATGGCAATACCCGAGGGCTTATAGCTAAAAAACCTACCTTTTTCTAAAGTGTTAAATGACTCGGCGGCTGAAGCTTGAAAGGCTATTAAAGATACGGTGAGCAGTGACAATATATATATAAATCTGTCAATGCTTTGAGTTGTGCAGCGAAATAGTTTCATGGGAATAACCTGTTTCATGGAAAACGGTGGATAACTTATTATTACCGTATTGACCATTGAGCCAACTATTGGTTCGGATGGCTAACTCAATGAAAAAATGATTGAAATTTTTAAAGATTTGATCCTCATTCAATGCAATTTGCTCTGTTTTATGTAAATCGGGCATCCCAGATACTGCACATCAGGGAGAAGCTGAAAAGCGAAGATTGTGGCCTCTAATGAAACGTTTGGCTTTATCGAAGTTGTCTGGGATGCATAATATTTGAAATAAGACACATGCGGGCGCAAGCGTTTTCTAAAGTAGGATTTGCAGAACCAGTTCGCTGCCAAAGTAAGCCAGTAACAATAGGCAGAAACCGAAAAGCACCCATTTTACGGCGAGATTTCCGCACCAGCCGAAGCTGTGTCGACACCAGAGCAAGCCGACAAACACTAGCCAAGCCAATAAGGATAGTACGGTTTTATGAACCAGCTGTTGAGCGAAGATATCCTCGAGAAAAATAAAGCCCGAAGCAATTGCCAACGATAATAACAATACGCCGGCTCTCAATATATCAAACATCAACCGCTCCATAGTTTGTAGCGGAGGCAGTAGCTTGACTGGGCCCGTCAAGTGGTGATTTTTCAACTGATAGTTTTGCCATGCCAGCAACAGTGCTTGTAAAGAAGTGATCGCTAACAAACTGTAAGCGATAATGGAGAGTAGTATGTGAGCAGCAATCTCTGGACCAACGGAAACAAAGTGCGGTTCTTGTCTAAATACTGAAAAAGCAATTGCCAAGGCGGATAAGGGGAATAGAAAAATAAATAGGTTTTGTAGAGGACGCAGTAGGCTGCTAAAAAAAACCAAAACATTGATCGAAAGCACAACCAGAGAGGCCATGTTACCGATCTCGAGATCGATGCCGTTATTTTGGACGATAAGTGGATAAACTCCCGCGCTGTGGCAAAGAATGGAAAGTGCAGCCAGCGCAAGGAAGATATTATTTTTTTGAGGTTTTTCTTGTTTAATCAGTATTAACTGATAAAAACCGGCAATGAGGTAAATTACCAGTGCCAGTAAATTAATAATTATCAGTGTCATAGATCCTAAGCATGGCAAGCTTTCGGGTTAGCGATAGTTTGTCATCGCCATTTTAGCAGGAAAAGCTATTTGCCCTATAAAAATGACACCTGCGTCGGGAAAATCGTTACGGGGATAGGTTTCTGACTTTGCAGATTAGAGTGCTTTTATCTGATCACTTAAACGGCTCTTGTGGCGGGCGGCTTTATTTTTGTGAATAATATCTTTATCGGACATACGGTCTATAACGGGTACTGCAAGTGAATAAGCGGCCTTGGCTTCCTCTTTATCGCCAGATTCGATAGCGGCAATCACTTTTTTAATCGAGGTTCGAACCATGGAACGCAGGCTTGCGTTGTGCTTGCGGGCTTTTTCGTTCTGTACTATGCGTTTTTTTGCCTGGGGTGAATTTGCCAACGTCTAGCTCCTGATGATGTACGCGAGTTTAATAAGCGTTCTTAAATAATTTGGATAGACCCAAATTTAGGATGGCCAATTATCCCAATTGTCATCGGATTGTCAACTTTATTAACAGCCTAATCTTAAGAGGCTACAGACTAAATTAATTATTGGACCAAGAAGGCCAAAATTGTGAGCGGTAAAGCCAACCGTTACAATGATGCGCATGACGTCTTTTTCGCTCCCTTTCTTCACTCGCGCGCGCCGCAAGCCAAAGTAGCCCTTTGCCGAATCATGCCAACTGATAATATCTTCGCCAATCCCATGGATAACGTTCCACACTTCGATTTCGACGAAACCGTGGCCGCTGTCTTTCCCGATATGATCGAACGTTCAGTTCCCGGTTATCACACCATTCTATGCACGATTGGTGACATGGCCGAACGTTATGCACAAACCAGTAGCCGCTGTTACGATCTCGGTTGTTCTCTCGGCGCAGCCAGTCTCGCCATGGCTCGAGGGATAGCTGTCGACGACTGCTCCATTATTGCGGTGGACAACTCACCTTCCATGATTAAGCGCTGTCGCCAAGCAATGGCGTCGAATGCACCAAATATCTTTACCGAACTTCACTGTTGCGATCTGGAAGCAATACCCATCGAAAACGCCTCCATGGTCGTATTGAACTTCACTTTGCAGTTCGTTCCACTCGAAAAAAGACAGAGCATCATCGACCGCATCTATCGAGGATTGCGGCCCGGGGGATTGTTATTCATTTCCGAGAAAATCCGCTTCGATGACGAAGCTAATCAACAATTAATGACTGAGTTATATCACAAGTTTAAACGAGCCAATGGTTACAGTGAGCTGGAGATCACCCAGAAAGATGCGGCGCTGACAGCGGTGTTGGTCCCGGAAACCTTTCAAGCTCACAAGCAGCGCCTGCGACGAAGCGGTTTCGACAGTGTCAACATCTGGTTTCAGTGTTTGAACTTCGCGTCTTTCACCGCCGTTCGATCTCGATAAGCGATCTGATGCTTCGATACTACGAGTCGCTATTCAGATATCTGCAAGGTCATCAACACGATCACTGGGTCGCCCAATTGCGCCAACAAATCCCCGATTCACTGAACACCAAGCGCTACGGCGACCTCAGTAAGTGGCGACAGGCACTGAACAGCTTGCCCAATATCAAGCCCAGTTATGTAGAGCTTGTGGAGACCATCGATATTGGCCGCGCAAAAGATCTTGACCCACAACAGCACCAAGTTATTCAATCCGCTCTGCAAGCGCTTATTCCCTGGCGTAAAGGTCCATTCACTATTTTTGACATTCATATCAACAGCGAGTGGCGCTCCGACTGGAAGTGGAAGCGGATCCTGCCTCACATACAGGATTTGTATTCCCGCAGAGTGTTGGATGTTGGATGTGGCAACGGTTATCACCCTCTACGCATGTTGGGCGCGGGCGCAGAGTGCGTGATAGGAGTGGATCCTTCACCGCGGTTTATCGTGCAATTTTTGATGATAAAGCAATTTTTAGATGATCGCTCTGTCCATGTATTACCGCTTACGCTAGAGCAGTTGCCCGCTAGTCTCGCCTACTTTGACACCACCTTTTCCATGGGTGTGCTCTACCATCGCCGGTCGCCACTGGAGCACCTTCAAGCGCTGAAAAAAACTCTCAAGCCGGGAGGCCAGTTAGTACTGGAAACCCTGGTTATCGACGGTAAATTCGGGGAAGTACTTATTCCGGAAGATCGTTACAGCATGATGCGTAATATCTGGTGTATTCCTTCTGCTCCCACCTTAATTGGTTGGTTGAAAGAATGTGGTTTCAACGATCCACAGCTAGTGGATCTTAATCAAACAAGTACAGAGGAACAGCGCTCTACGGAATGGATGCCATTTCATTCTCTGGCAGACTTTTTAGATCCAGAAAATCACCAGTTAACGCGAGAGGGTCACCCGGCTCCATTGCGAGGATTGTTTGTCGCCAATGCGCCTTGACGAACTCCGCTGTTGCAGCGCCAAATCATCCACCAGACCCCCCAAAAATCTCGGTAGATTGCAAGCGATCATGCAGAGGAATCGGAGCAATTTTAAAGGCTCGAAACCCTACCGCCATCAAACCGCCGCAACAAAAAAAATTCTTGCAATTTTCTCACTTTCTACTGAGGATATTTTTATTAAAACGCTATATTATAGTTAACGTAATAAACTGGTATTCCAAGGGAAAAGGATGGACTTATGACTTCTTCAAAAGTTGACAACACATTACCACCAGCCGGCGCACTCAGTCCTGTTAAAACAACCAGAAAACCCGCAAAAAATAGTAGCAAAATTCGAGTGTTGGTGGTCGATGACTCCAGCACGGTACGCATCGCCGCGTCGAGAATATTTGGCAACGAATTTGATGTATTGCTGGCTACGGATGGACAGGATGCGCTAGAAATTATTGAAAAGGATCCCAACGTCCAGGTGGTTTTCACCGATCTGGTGATGCCTGAAATCGATGGCTTTGAGCTGCTTAAAAAACTGCGCACACACGATGACGAACACATTAATAACTTGCCAATAATTGTCATGACCAGTGCAGAGAACCCCGAAGTCGCCAAGCAAAAGGCCTTTTCTCTGGGAGCCACTGACTTCGTTACTAAGCCATTTCAGGCCACCGATATGCGCGCTCGGGCCCGCTCCTACGCACAGCTGAATCTGACAACCAGACTTTTGAAGGAACAGACTACCATTGATGAGCTTACGGGAGCTGCCAATTTACGCGGGCTTCAGAATCAGCTGGAAAAAGAAATCAGCTTCATCGCAAAGCATCAATGCTCCCTCAGTCTATTGACTGTAGAGATTGATAATTACAAAAATTTGTTTGTCTCCATGGGCCGCAGCAGTGCCGAGAAAATCATTCGTCATATTGGGCAGCTAATCATCAATACCTTTCGCAAAGGCGATACCGTAGCGAGAACAGGCTTAGCACGTTTTTCCGTTTCCATGCCTTTGGTGAAGAAAGAAAATGCCATGGAAATAGCGAACAAGATTTGCCAAACCGTAGAATCCTTTAGAGCCCGCCTGAATGGTAAACGTCTGAACCTGACTGTATCAGCAGGGATTGTCAGCTTCGATCCAGACGATTCAATGACTCCGGAAGTCTTAATCGACATGGCTACCAAAGCTCTGCTGAAGGCCAAAGCCCTGGGTACCAGCCAGCTCTACGCATCGATACCCGAAGATTTCCCGGAATTACGACAAAGAACATTTTCCGTCGATGTTCTTTTGCAACAGATACAGGAAGGCGATGAATTGGTGGTTGCCGACCAGCTGGATGATGCCATCGCTAAACTGGTGCCATTGATATCGCTACTTTCTAATGAACAGAAGCAACGTCTACTTACTATCCACGCCTACTGATTCTGACCGTAAAACTCACTGGCCTGGGCGGCGAAATCTGGCGGTGCCACAAGACAAAGACATTGAAAAATAGCGCTGCCGTAGCGAAGTTCCTAAGCGGACAAACCCTCATTTCGCCGGGCCAGAAAGGAAATTAAAACTCGCCCTTTGTCGGTCGGGTAAATATCGCTTCCCAAGCATGTGGACTCTTCAACTAACGGTCGGCAGAATTGGCTGAAAGCAACCATTGATACAGAGTTCGTTTTTTCACTCCCGTCAATTGCGCGCCGATGCTAGCGGCTTGTTTGTGAGACAATTCCTCTGCGAGTACTTTCATTATCCGCTGTTGCTCTACCGTGAGAGATTCAGATTTCGGAGCGTGATAGCCATCAACTACTAGTACAAATTCGCCGCGCTGTTGATTCGCGTCTTCGGAAACTCTTTCCAGCAAATCACCCAGAGGACCGCGCAGGCAGATTTCATAGATTTTTGTCAGTTCTCGGCAAACTACCGCTTCCCGTTGATGACCAAATACTTGGACCATTGACCGCAGTGAATCCAGGATCCGATGACTCGACTCATAAAAAACCAAGGTCCTTGGCTCGTTTTGTAAAGTTAGCAAATAATTTGAGCGAGCCGTGGTTTTCGCGGGAAGAAAGCCTTCAAAAACAAAACGCTCTGTGGGTAGACCGGCGATCGATAGTGTCGCAATCAAAGCGCAGGGACCCGGCACCGACTGAACCTCGATTCCCCGTTGAATTGCCTGTTTTACCAGTGTGTAACCTGGATCGCAGATTAGTGGGGTACCGGCGTCAGAAACTAAGGCAACCGACTGGTCATCTTGCAAATGCGCCAGTAATTTCTGCTCCCTCTTGTCGTCACTATGATCGTGATAAGCAATCAACGGAGTAGTAATGTTAAAATGCTGTAGAAGGCGTCTACTGTGCCGGGTGTCTTCCGCCGCAACATGGTCCACTTGTCGCAAAGTGTCCAGTGCGCGCAAAGTTATATCGCCCAGATTGCCAATGGGAGTTGCCACTATGTAAAGGCGGCCGGGAAGTACTTTTGTATAAGTGGTGTGTTGGTGTAGGGAAGCGGCCACAGAAAGTCCTGGTTATTAGTTGATCACCGAAATTATTACCACAAGTTGAGCACTGGCTGAATCATTTACGATATGCGAAATCCTATCTCTTACCAATCCTCTTTGCTATTAATTTGTCTATCACTGTTCGCCTGTTCCGGTACGCAAACCACGCCAAGCCCAGCAACGATCGAACCGACGCTAAGCGATATTGAAAGCCAAATCGCCGAGGCCTCGAACCAATCCCCGTTAGTTGCCAGCAAATACTATCTATCACTTGCACAACAACTCATGACTTTCGATAAAAAGCAACAGGCTTTGGAACTCATACAGCGAATCGATGATAACGCTCTCGACGATGAAAAATTTGTAATATTTACCGCACTGGCGGGCGAATTATCTTTACAAAGCCGAGCCATATTTGACGCTTACGACTTGTTAACTGCGGAACGCTTGAGTGTACTTTGGCCTACACTCACAAGAGAAGAACAGATGTCGCTCCACCGTCTGCGTGCGGAAACTTTCAGCCAGCTCGGAGATTTACAGGCGAGCATTGCCGAACGAATCGCTCTGGATACTCTTTTGAATGATGCCCTGGATACCATTGAAAACCATGAAATACTCTGGCAAACACTGTCAGGTATATCCCTCTCTAAACTCAAAACTCTCTTAGCGGCTGAAAATGACGCGGCCACTCGAGGCTGGTATGAACTGGCGATCATTAACAAAACTTATGAATCTAATCTGGATACATTGTATCGCGAGACAAATCGCTGGCTGCAACAAAATCCAGAACATCCCGCTAGCCTAGAAACACCTCTCGACCTTCAGTTACTGACCACCTTGATCGAACAGCGCCCGCGAAAGATAGCCTTGCTATTACCGTTGACAGGAAAACTATCCTCTGCTGGCAAAGCAATCCGCGACGGCTTTTTTGTGGCTTATTTCAATCAATCCGACCAATCAAAACCCGAAGTTCTACTGCTGGACACTTCGACACGAGATATCAATCAAGTTTACGATCAAGCAGTTGCCGCCGGCGCCGATTTGATTATTGGCCCGCTACAGAAAGCTAAGGTGATTGCGTTGAGCTTTCGATCCGAATTGCCGGTGGCCACTTTAGCTTTGAACTATATCCCCAAAGATGAAGGCGAGGAAAGGCCAGAGCAACAATTCACGTCGTTGGAAGCAATCCCCGAGACTGCTCGGACAAAAATCTCAAGCTCTATCCGAGAAATAGGGATACCATTCTACCAATTCGGACTCTCGCTGGAAGATGAGGCCATACAGGCGGCAAACCGGGCTTGGCTGGAAAATCATCGCTATGCAGCCGTGATTGCTTCTAATGCCGACTGGAGTAACCGAGCTGCGGATACTTTTATCGAACAATGGCGCGCTTATGGTGGTACGATTGTGCTCGACCAGCGCTTCGGCAGCGGCAGCAATTATTCAAATACTATTAAAACCGCTCTAAATATTAACCAAAGTGAAAATCGCGCTAGAAGATTACGTCGCCTATTTGGCCAGGCTCTGAAGTTCGAGCCTCGCAGGCGCCAGGATATCGATATGATTTTTTTGGTGACGCGATCGAGCGATGGCCGACAAATAAAACCGACTCTTTCTTTCTACTATGCCGGCAACATCCCTGTCTATGCCACCAGTCAGATATATTCCAGCAATCAAGACAGCGGTAAAAATCTGGATTTAAATGGTATTCGCTTTACCACTCTGCCATGGATTCTCGAGCCCGAGAACATCGAAAAGCAATTGATCAGCCAATCCATCAACATCCCGCCCAGCTATGAACGTCTCTATGCTTTGGGTGTAGATGCCTTCTCACTCCACAATCGCCTAAAACAACTAAAGCGATCCGAAAAAAGTTTTGTCTCCGGCAAAACAGGTAAGCTGTACCTGGATCGGCAACAGCGTGTTGTTCGCCAACAACCCTGGGCGGAAATCGTCAGGGGTGTCGCAAAACCCTTACCGCCGTTAACCCAACGAGCAAACGATACTTAAGTAGTGAGACCAAGCACTTGCTTATCCTTGAAAAAATATTCAACAGTCGTCAACGGGGTAATCTTGCCGAGCGCATGGCCGAAGCCTATTTGACAGCTCAAGGACTGCAATCTATCGAGCGAAATTATCACTGTCGCCAAGGTGAAGTGGATTTAGTTATGGAAGATAAAAACACTCTGGTCTTCATCGAAGTTCGCTATCGCTGTGGAAGTGTATTTGGCGAAGCGGTTGAAACTGTTGGCTATCAAAAACAGAAAAAAATTATTCGAGCCGCGCAACATTATCTACATCGGCATCAACTTAGCGAAAAAATTAACGTCCGTTTTGATATTGTCGGCCTCCAGCCAAAATTCAAATCTAAACCGTTAGAAGACGCTCGCGAAGCTGACCTCAATTTCCGCTGGATAAAAAACGCATTTTCCTGATGTTATGAGCGAAGCAACACTCTACAAAATATTTCAGCAGAGCGTAGAAGCCAAGATGAACGCTGGGGATAGCTTATTTCCAGAGATTCTGAACGCTGCGGAGAGAATAGTTGAATGCCTGTTAAATGGAGGTAAACTTCTAATTTGCGGTAATGGCACCTCCGCCGCGCTAGCCCAAATTTTCACCAGCAAATTGGTTAATCAATTTGAGCGCGAGCGTCCTTGCCTACCGGCAATCACACTTGGCTGTGATCCGACAGTGTTTACATCGATTGCTAATGAAAGAAATTTTAACGATGTGCTTGCCCGTGAAATAAAAGCTATTGGTAGTGAAGGAGATTTATTAATCGTCCTTACGGCAAGTGGCAAATCATCAAATCTCATTCAGGCAATTCAGGCCGCTCATGAAAAAAATATGTCGATCATTTCACTGAATGGAAGTGATGGTGGACACCTTTTTTCACTCCTGGACGTCACAGACCGCGAAATACGAGTACCTTCTGAATCCAGGGCGCGTATTCACGAAATACACTTGTTGATTATATTTTGTTTATGCCAACTTATTGACGAGCAATTATTCGGACTCCTAGAAAATGAATAGATCCTTACTAATCTTACTATTAATTGTATTTTTCAAAATCACTGGCTGTACGACAGTGGTCGATGTGGCCACCTCAAAACCCATCGAGGTCAGTAGTGAAAAACGCTCTCTTGGCACCTATATCGACGACAAAACTCTGCAAGTAATCGTCGGCGTCAATATCCGCAAAGCAGATCCTGTGTTGAAGCAATCCAACATTCAGGTCACCAGTTACAATAGCGTCGTACTGTTAACTGGGCAGGTTCCCACACAAGATATGCGCCTTTTAGCGGCAAAAGTCGCTGCCGATACCAATAGTGTCCGTCAAGTGCACAATGAATTGCAGGTAGTTGGCAATACCGCTCTTTTGACGCGCACTAGCGACACATGGCTTGCAACTAAAATAAAGGCTATCTTGATAACGGACCCGGAGATTAAAGGAGTCACTATCAAGGTTGTGGTCGAAGACGGCGTGGCTTACTTAATGGGTAAGGCGACTCAAGAAGTGGCTAACCTGGCAGCTAACCTGGTGAGCAATACCAGAGGCGTAAAGGAAGTGGTAAGAGTTTTTGAATACATCGACTAAGCGGGCTGCCATCAGATTCGTCGACAACATTTCCACACAGATAGCCACTCGTC
>JBLIHY010000044.1:0-18280 GCA_047634655.1 Cellvibrionaceae bacterium | reverse complement strand
AACATATTTGATGGTTTTGTTATATTTATTTTGCCTCGACAACTTTCGTATAACCTTGCTCTTCGTATTGACGCTTACACTTACTCATTTTTGCATTTCTTAACGCTACACCAGTAAGCGCTGCTCCAGCCAAGTTTGTGCTAACTGGATTGAAAGCATCAAAAAGTAGAGCGGGCATAAAAATAGCCACATCAATTAAGAGTACTAGCAGCGCAATCAAAGCTACAACAAGAGGCCAAAGCGCTTTACGAAAATACAGTATCGCGGCTGCCATGAGTATTTCTAAGACCTCAGCCAAGAGCGACAGCTTCTCAAAGGCAGAGCTGAACCATGGGCCTTTATCATTTGAAGTTCCAGTGGGCTTGTAAACAAAATTTTTGGAACAAAACCGTGATAGAAAAAAGGAAAGCGAGAAAAAATCTTGCTAAAAATCCACTATCCATGATCTAGAAACCTATGGAAATCTGATTTCGAGGGCACAACGCATTGGTCATATTTACCAAACAAAAGGTATCGATTTAAGGCGATGCGATCATAAAACCAGTTACGGAAATTTTTCGGTAAAATCCTCAATGCTCGCAAGAAGCGCCAAGGCTTTGGCAGATCTTTTACAATGTTTAAAAAAGCATCGCTGTTATAGTATGCGGTATTGCCTTCTACGAGCAACATTGTCTCAAATTCGGAAGTGGGCATGCCGAACCACTTCAGGATATCCTGGCCTTCTGGTGACTGAACACTACACAGCTTAAAAGCCTCGTCTTTGTCGTGTTTTAGCAGGAATTTGCTCCAGCCATTACAGAGTTTACAAACACCATCGTAGAGCACAACCCTGTCATTTGAATTTACTTTCGGTGGGAGATTCAAAGCTTCGACCTCGTATAACGCCAGAGTATGGGGCGGCTGGAGCAACGTGGAAGCCGTCCCAGCACGCGCTTTTTGCGTGCGAATATGACACTTTTGTTATGACTAAAACTCGCGGAATACCACTGAGTTGAGAAGTGTAGCTCCCATGCTTTCAAATTCTGAAAAGGTTGTATTGGGTGGAGCTTTACGAGACAGTTCAACTAACACCCCAACCTGCTGATTTGTTGGATGTATACAGTGCATACCATAAGTTTCGAGGATTGAAAATTCACCTCCTCGCTTTGCTTTTGCACCAAAATCTTTAGATTGATGCATTACACACATTTCTGGTCTAGCGTTAAATATTTCCTCACGGTTTTTTATTTTTTCAAAGCGCCCAGTTTTAGGTTCGCTTGAACGCCCTTTCTTTATAGTTAGAGTAAAAAGCATAACGGGAGGAAGCGGATCAGTTGCGCGCCTCGTTGAAAATTTATTTTCATAAGAGGGGCGTCTGCTGAATTCGTGTTGTTAGGACGCCGCTCGCGGTGGGCAGTAATACGAATGATACTCGCCGCCTCCCATTAAGATGACCGCTAGCTTTGCGAGCGATCATCTTAATGCCTTTGTCACAGACTAAATTGGAGTGGCGTTTTTTGGCGTATAATTGCGTAGCAATGCCAAAAAGCGGAACGGAAATTTAGTCCAGTGCACAACCTTGTTAGGTGCTTTGCCAAAGCTGCCACCATTTCCTTTTAGTTTTTACCGATAAATTATCTTCACCAGCAACAAAATTACCTTCTGAATAATACCAACGGTAAACTGCAGTATCATCTGAATTGCATGAAGGGCATGGACGCATCCATCCTTCGCAGCTATTAATACTGATTCCAGCTTTAGTGATAGATTGACTTACGCTTGAAATTAAACTGTCAATGTCGTTTATATTTAGGTTTAGTAGATCTTTTATAGCTGGAATTAATTTTTTGGATACACATGCCTCCAATAGATACATAGGAACAATCGTCTGAGCAACGTAGTAATTGATGTCACTATCACTTACCTCTCCATGCCCGCATTCTAGACAGCGCCAACCTTGTATTGATTGTTTGCTTCCAAATTGATTGTTTGCTTCCAAATAGCCATCTCATTTCATTTGGTGCACTTTCTCCGCCTACAAATGCCGATAGAGATGCATCGTGGTAACTAATTCGTTCTTTAAGCTCAGATAACGAGTATTCTTCCTCGGGATTCTTTGCAAAGAAGAAGCATAGTGGTTTTAGCCAAGTGAAAACAGGATCTACCCATGACTCTGCTCCGTCAGGAATGGAATAGTCAGATAAATGATGAGTAACGCTTCTTTTTGAAGCCCACTCATCAAGATCTTTTTGTATCCACTTCAACCAATGACCTTCCCCAATCTCTTTGAGAAAGTATTCCATGGCGAGTAAAGAATCTTCGTACATTGCCTTATGCATCTAACGCACATAGCATGGGCAAATATTGTGTAGCAGATTTTTGCGCAACAATGACTGAAAGCCATGCACAAAAAGGAGTGGAGTAATATTTTTCCTGTGGCTATTTTTGTTATGAGTTTTTACTGGCATTTTTTCTACCGAAATTTCTTACGAAAAATGGCACCTTTGCCATGTGCAATTCTGAACCCACTAATATTACAAGCCAACCTAGTATATTTAGTGGGGTTAGCCAAGCATAAATCTTTATAAGGGGTAAACCTAATAATATGGTAATAAGCAATATAGGTGAACTAAAGGTTTTTACCCCAAGCTCTGCCTCACAATATTTACAAGTTATTACCAAGCCTAAAAAACTCAACTTCCTTAATTTAGAAACTGCTTCTTTGTCGCAATGTGGACACTTATTATTAACTTTAAATTTCATATAGACTCATAACGGGAGGCGGGCAGTTTGGAGCGCAGCGGAAAACTGGTCCGAGTGATTGCGTTTGTTAACTGCTTGCACTCACTTATATCCTTTAGGTGGTTGCGACTTGTGGTACCCCACATTTTTTGCAGGAACATGCATATAGTTTTTAATAGTGGCCTCGGCTTCTTTACTTATAATTTCGATTCTATTCGCTTCCGCCTGCATTCTTATATAGCCGCGTAGCATTTTTTCTCGATAATGGTAATAGCCTCGCTTCTGCCCTTTTTTAATAATCTCTCCATATTCTGGTTTTAATAAGTTTCTAATCCTAGAAGAAAACTTATCGTAGCTCAGAGCTTCTTTTCCATCTAGCTGTGACATTATATTTACATACTGACCATGCATATCCGACAGATAAGCCCCCTGCCATTCATCAGCAGAAGTTGACCAAAGTACTTCCTCATAATCTCGACTACGTTGATTAACTGCCATTTCGTATGGTCTCGATAGCTCCGCTGTAATACCAACAATTGCTTTATCTAAAGCTGAATAATAGTCATCCCATGTTACTTTAGTAGCTACATCTTCCTTCTCGAAGAGCAGCCATCAAATCTTTTCAACAAGTAGATGCACGTAGTATGGGTATCCATCACTTACCGCAGCTAGGCGTATATAAATATCCCTTGGAATTTCAATATTGAAAATACTTAAAGCATGAATAGCTATATCCCATCTTGCATCCCAGCTAAGTCTTGGCAACTCTATGGTCTCAAGTTGTCGAATCGCTGATCGATGAGCCCCCAAAATTTCATTGAGTGTGGCGCCGACACCGGTAAAGATAAACTTTAGCTCTATTCTTTTGTCTCCTAGCTGCTTCAATAGGTCGGCTAACAGATCCATCTCCCTTTCATCCTCTATTCGATCCACTTCGTCAACGACAACTACCGGAACTTCTGAGTGTAATGAGGCCACCTCTTTTAGAACTTCTACTGCGTCGCTCAAGCCCTTAATTTTCGAAGAGAAGTCTGTAGGGGAGATTTCACTTTTGAGAGAATATGAAAGCCACTTCATTCCAAATGAGGCCTGCTCTGTAATCTTTGAGCTTGTAGACCATTTTGTACCTACCGCCTGCGATGCAATATTCGCCACAATTGATTTAATTGTAGAGTCTGGCGAACAAGAGACATCTATATACTCAGAATCTGAGCTTTGCCACTGATTTGCCGCAGTCGCTGCTAGGGAAGATTTACCGACACCTCTTTCACCATAAACGAAAACATTTCTTCCAGGAGCAAAAAGTGCCTTTTCAATTCTATCCAGCTCTTCCGTGCGGCCGATGAGGTTTTCGATAGAAATAATTGGCCTAGATGGCGAAACGACTTCATTCAATTTTTTACCAAACGAATTTTTATCGTACCCTGGAATCACGTATTTACACCTTTCTTGAGATGATCTCTATTGACAGTTAACGGGAGGTCACACCAGAAATTTTCGAGTGCAAAAAGTAAATTTTCTGCGTGCTGGCCCTTGTTAGTATTTAATTACTTGAACGAACGAATATAGCGCTTTCAATTCTTTCAAAGGCATTCTGATAAATTGTAGCGTTTAGTACAGGAGTATCTTGTTGATCGGATTGCCCATGTGCGTAAGACTTCTTCATAGTATTAACAAAATTAAGTCGTACTTTTGTAATGCTGCCAACCTCTTCAATGAATGCCGTAGCTTTCGTTTGAGATGTAGTCAGTACTGTATCTTTTGTTTTTGATACTTTAGCCATTTCTAGTAAAAATGAATTGGATGTGCTGCTAGAAGCACTCTCTGCTGTGATAAAACCTGTATCATTGTCTGCACTAGCAACTGTATAGCCTAGATCTTGAAAAACTGACATAACGCTAGGGAAAACTATATCTTTTCTGTACTCATAATCGCGAGTTTGCATATTCTGTATTTCCAGCGGAGTCAATGCTGGCATTGGTTCTATTATTTCGCAGGCTGCAACAAAAAAGCATAAGGGAACAGCCAGTAATTTTAAAACTTTCATTTTTACTCCTTAAAAATTCGAGGATCTACTTCTGAAGTCTGCAACTACGTCTTTATCATCAAATTTAATGATAAGTGTAATCATTCTTGAGCTACTTTCAAAACCAGCAGTAGAACTAGAATTTCCAGCCAAGATGACCGTCCAATAGCCTGATTTACTAGAGGATTCAGCAACTTGAGCTTGACGCTGATATGTCCATACTTCTCGCCCAGCGCCATCTCTAGTGGTGATGTTGGGTGAGCCAAATGTTTCAAGGACATCTACTTTCGTAGTTTTACCAACCTCGAGATTCATCTGAATATTACCTTGTGTAAGTGAAGAGTTTCTATCACTTACAGGCTGCGGTGCTGTAATACATGCTGTCATTAGTAGTGGCAGAAAAAGAAAGATAATTATTTTTAATTTCATAGTTTTTCCTTGAACGTTTGGTTTAAATACTAACGGTATGCTATTGAGGAATCCTCGATTTGATAATAAAGAGGATTCCTCATATTTTTTGCAGATTACTTCGAGAAACTTGGAATATTTCTTTGTTTATAAAAAACTCAGCCGCAAGCAACCAATGTTTTAGCATAATCCAAACTGTTGACTATTCTTTTAGCTTTATCCATCACCTTAAGATGGTCCCGAAGCTATGCTCGAATCACTTGCCCCTTAGCATTACCTATCGTTTCTACGAAATAGCTTTGAGTCCAAAACTTTCCTCCCCAGAAATATTTTCGCTTTATCTCTGGACAAACTCGAAAAAATAATGAGTAACGGCCTGTCTTAATCGCATAGTGACGCCAGCCGGTAATTAAAATTTAAATGGCGCTAATCCGGAGTATCTATGCCAAAAAGTTCGTGTCTGATTGCCAAATGAACCAGTTCAACATCGCTACTGATGTTAAATTTATCAAATATGCGGTAACGGTAGCTATTGATGGTTTTGGAACTTACGCTAAGTTTCTCTGCAATCACCGATACTTTTTCACCACTGACAACCATGATGGCAACCTGGAGTTCGCGATCGGATAGACTCTCAAAAGGCGATCCCTGCCTAGGGTTCAAGCCAGCACTTTTAAAGGCTAACTTCTGTGCTATTTCGCGGCTAACGTAACATTTACCAGCAACAACGGCTTTTACTGCCTTAATCAGCTCGCTCGGCGGCGTTTTTTTAGTGAGATAGGCGGCAGCACCTGCCTGTATCAGGCGAACCGGATAAAGCTCATCTTCACAGGCGGTCACGGCTATCACTTTGGCATGCTTATCAACTGCAGTCAGTCGCCTTGTTGCTTCGATACCTCCAATGCCCGGCATTTTAATATCCATCAAGATAATATCGGGGAATATTTCAAGAGCGGTCTTTAGCGCCGATTCGCCAGTATTGGCTTCTCCGATAACTCGGAAACCTTCGACATCATCCAGAATACGCGATAAACACATACGCACCAGATCATGGTCATCAACAATAAGTATTTTCACATCCATAGGTATAACCCAAACCATTTTTTATATAAAATAATATAATAATTGCGTTTAATTGTGATTAAAAACTCCTTATTTTCTGGACGTCGATGCAACATTACATCCAGAAAGTTCCGGCTACTGCCGCACTAGTATCGTCCAACAACAACTCAGTACTCCTGCCCACGAATCGCGAGCGGCCAACTTTCAGTAAATATGCGATGAATTTACAAACATAGTTACTGAAATGATAAACAAGTTGTTTTATTGTTGCCCCGGAGCGAGTTCACCATTACTCTATTTCAACTGAAGGTGGAGACTCAACCGGCACCTCAGTATGAGTCAGATAGCCTCAAAGAGTTCCGCAACCCACCCTGTGGATTTTATGGACCGGAATAGAGTTACCCTACGAGTTGCTGCATTAGCGAGTCTGAGCTACTACATATAATAACCTTGGTTGTTACTTCGACGCTTTCCAATAACACTATTCCCTTATCCAAGTCATTCTTCGCTTATTTTACAACCCACTTTACGATAAAATGGAATGCTCTTGCTTAAACCCATGCGGACGTTTATTCTTCGACGTCGCAAGAGGATAGAGCTTTTCGGCAACTACCGCTTGAGTGTTAGCGCACTGAATAAATGCCACCGGCAGACAGCGATAAAACTTTCGGTGAGACCACCACTTGCCAGACTCATACAGTACTTATCACGACAAGTGATTTACTGCAGAGCTTACAAAAGACACAGATAAAAAAAATCTTTTCAACACCATAATCGTGGAAAACTCGAAAATCTCTGTTTGCAGCGGGGTTAGAGTAGTGAACAAACGAACGTATAAGATCACTCAAGTTTTTGTACAACAATTCAGCAACAGGCACGCTCGAGAAGCGATATAATCGCCCTCTGTGGAGCTAACGTGAAAAAATGATAATCGACTATTTTGGCTTATGACTTCCATCATTATTCCCGCATACAACGAAGGTACGACTATTAGTCGTTGCCTAAACAGTTTCCTTGCAGACGCCAAGGTGGGCGAATTCAAAGTTATCGTCGTTTGCAATGGCTGTAAAGATGATACCGCTGAACGGGCACGCGAATACGAAGCGCGCGGAGTTACCGTTATAGAAACGGAGATAGGCTCGAAAATCCTGGCGCTTAACCTCGGCGACGAGGCAGCGACAAGTTTTCCACGCATTTATCTAGACGCCGACATTACTCTTACTGCTAAGGCAATACGAGACCTTGCCGAGCTTCTTGCCGACGAGGCTAATTCTGACATCGTACTTGCGGCGCCGAAGGCAGTGGTAGATTATGAGTCGCGAAATCCATGGGTGCGTGCCTACTATAAGGTCTGGACGCAATTACCCTATTTTACCGAGGGCATTATTGGTTCCGGCGTCTACGCCTTTTCCAAGAAGGGGCGCGAGCGCTTCGGCAAGTTCCCAGATATTATTGCAGATGATGAATTTGCCAGACTGCAAGCTCTTCCGCACGAACGGACCAACACCACCTCATCGACATTCACGATAACGCCACCGGCATCACTGCGCGGCATTATTCACATTAATACAAGAGCTAGAGCAGGCCTCTACGAGCTTCAAGAGAAATTTCCCGAACTAATCGCCAGCGACAATACCAGCCCAACTCGCACCCTAAAAATCATCGCTACCAGCCCATCCATGTGGATATATGCACCGATTTACCTTTTTGCAATGGTCTACGCAAAATTGCGTGCCCACGAAAAGCTGAAGAATAAAAAGCATGGTGAATGGGAACGCGACGAATCCTCGCGCACAGTTGTAGATTCGAAAGAATCACCGTAACGTGTAGCCGTTTCAATGGTCGAAAATAATCCGATCTTTGCATGCCTGTAGCAATAGCAGAATTTGCTGTTCGCAATAAACTTCACAGGAAAAACCCGTTAAGCGTATCCCAGAGTCTGCAAACGCATCTGTACGATCCAACTTAAGATGTCCCGCGAATACACAGGTTGACGAACGTTCCCACCAAATCATTTTGATAGGAGCCTTTTGTATTCTCGACCCGTTGATTCGAGCTAAAAGAGCCAACTCAACTCAGTGGCAAAGCCATTTACTGAAACTAATAGATCCATTCCCATGAATGATTCCGTTAACGACAAACTTAAAAAAATTCTTAGTGACCGTATTATGGTACTAGATGGTGCTATGGGCACCATGATCCAACGCCATACATTGACCGAAGAAGATTTTCGTGGAGATCGCTTCAAAAATCATCTCAAGCCCTTGAAAGGAAACAATGATTTACTGTCGATTATTCGGCCGGATATCATTAAGTCGATTCACTCGGCCTACTTCGAAGCCGGTGCCGATTTCGCCACCACCAACTCTTTCAACGCGACATCCATCGCACAAGCCGATTACGGAATGGAAGCTGCGGTATACGATATTAACTACGCCGCAGCCCAGTGTGCCCGTCAGGCCGCAGACGAATGGGCGAGCAAAAAATCTGGGAAGAACTACTTTGTTCTGGGAGCGCTGGGACCAACCAATCGCACGGCATCCATGTCCCCAGATGTTAATGATCCCGGAAAGCGGCTAGTGACCTTTGAAACACTCCGTGTCGCTTATAGAGAAGCCGCGAGCGCTCTGCTGGATGGCGGTGCCGATTTACTAATGATTGAAACGGTTTTTGACAGCCTCAATGCCAAGGCAGCGCTCTTTGCTATCGATGAACTTCGCGAAGATCGCGGTGAAATACCAATAATGATGTCCGGGACAATTACTGACGCTAGCGGTCGCACCTTATCCGGGCAGACGCCAGAAGCCTTTTGGGTTTCCATAGCCCACGGAGACTTACTCAGTGTCGGCCTAAATTGTGCGTTAGGCGCTAGCGACATGCTGCCTTACATTCAGCGTTTGGATAAAATCGTGAATGTCATGGTCTCTGCTCACCCAAATGCCGGCTTGCCAAATGAATTTGGTGAATACGATCAAACTCCCGAGCTCATGGTGGAACAATTACGGCCCTTCGTCGAAGGCTCTCATCTAAATATTATCGGCGGATGCTGTGGCACCACGCCGGAACATATAGCAGCCATCAAAGCGTTGGCAGATACGTCTAACCCGCGACGATAGCCATAACACATTCCGCACTACACTAGCTTGTCGTGTGGAATTTCTTTACAGCAATCAATACTTATGAATCCATCAGTTAATAAAAGCGCTATTCCCGACATGGTTCTAAGTGGTCTCGAACCGCTTGTCGTCAACAAAGTCACCGGTTTTATCAATATCGGCGAACGCACCAACATCACTGGGTCGCGCAAGTTTTCTCATCTGATTCAAGAGGAAAACTACGAGGCAGCAGTAGAAGTTGCTCGTACTCAGGTAGAGGATGGCGCTCAAATTATCGATATCAATATGGACGACGCTATGCTGGATGGCCTAGCGGCCATGTGTCGTTATTTAAACTTGCTGGCGGCAGAGCCGGACGTTTCGCGCGTCCCCTTTATGATTGACTCATCCAAGTTTGAAATCATTGAAGCGGGCCTGCAGTGCGTCCAGGGGAAATCCATCGTTAATTCCATTTCTCTCAAAGAGGGTGAGGAATCATTTATCGAATACGCTAAAACCGTCAAACGCTACGGTGCAGCGGTGGTGGTTATGGCATTTGACGAAGCGGGACAGGCGGACACCTACCAACGCCGCATCGATATCTGCAAGCGTTGCTACGACATCCTGCTAGAGAAAGTTGGCTTTCCAGCCCAAGACATCGTGTTTGATCCTAATATTTTTCCGATTGCCACGGGTATCGAGGTGCATGACAACTACGCTGTCGACTTCTTTGCCGCCACTCGATGGATCAAGGAAAATTTACCCGGAGCCAAGGTCTCAGGCGGTTTATCCAATGTGTCGTTTTCCTTTCGTGGAAACAATGCAGTGCGCGAAGCCATGCACTCGGTTTTCTTATACCATGGAATCAAAGCAGGCCTCGACATGGCGATTGTCAATGCCAGCATGCTGACAATTTACGACGATATTCCTAAAGATTTACTGGAGTGCGTGGAGGATGTTGTTCTCAATCGTCGATCAGATGCAGGTGAGCGCTTAGTAGAATTTGCCGAGCAAATTCGAAATCAGGAAAGCGGAGTAAAAGTCCGTGACAAATTGCAGTGGCGTGAAAACAGCTTGCAAGAACGCATAACTCATTCTCTGATAAAGGGTATCGCTGAATTTATTGAAGACGATATCGAAGAAGCCCGTCAGCAATTTGCTAAGCCCCTGCAAGTTATAGAGGGGCCCCTAATGGTCGGGATGAATGTAGTAGGTGATCTTTTTGGCGAAGGAAAGATGTTTCTGCCTCAGGTCGTCAAAAGCGCGCGCGTTATGAAAAAGGCGGTAGCGCATTTATTGCCTTACATTGAAGAAGAAAAAAGATTATCGGGTAATACCAGCAAGAACAATGGTGTCATTGTGATGGCTACTGTAAAAGGCGATGTCCACGATATTGGCAAGAATATTGTTGGTGTTGTACTGTCATGCAACAACTATGAAATTATAGATTTGGGTGTGATGGTGCCACCTGAGAAAATTCTGGATGCCGCCAGGGAACACCAAGCCGATATTATCGGTCTCTCTGGCCTCATTACTCCATCACTGGATGAGATGGTAACCATAGCGAAGATGATGCGAGAGCAAGGCATGCAGATTCCTTTGATGATCGGTGGTGCGACAACGTCCAAAGTCCACACAGCCGTAAAGATTGAACCAGAATATACTCTCGGAGTGACCGTACACGTACTCGATGCATCTAAATCTGTTCCCGTAGCCTCAAAATTATTAAGCGAGAATAAACAGGCATTCATCGAAGAAATCAAAGCGGATAATAAAATCTCTCGAGAGCGCAATGCCAGACGGCGCAAGAAGAAAAATTTCGCAAATCTGGTGAAAGCGCGCGCAAATCCTGCCACTCTCGATTGGGCAAACTACACTCCAGTTAAACCCCAGTTTCTAGGCAATCGTGCTTTTTGCAATTACTCGCTGGATGAAATATCAAAGCACATCGATTGGACGCCTTTTTTCAGAACCTGGGAGCTTCACGGTAAATACCCAGATATTTTGCAAGATGAAATCGTTGGCCATGAGGCGACGAAACTCTTTGCTGATGCCAAGAAAACACTGGCGGAAATTATCGAGCAAAAACGTTTGCACTGTCACGGTGTCATTGGTTTTTATCCTGCCAACGCTATTGATGGCGATCAAACAGAACTTTACGTCAATGACGATCGTCGGCAAGTATCCAAGGTATTAAATCACCTACGTCAACAAGCGGAGCGACCAGAGAATCGCCCTTTTCTTTCACTGGCCGATTTCATTGCTCCGAAATCCACGGGAATTGCCGACTATATAGGCGCCTTTGCCGTCAGTTGTTTTGGCGCTGAGGATTTGGCAGCGGCCTACGAAAGAGACCTCGACGATTATCACAGCATTATGGTTAAAGCACTGGCAGATCGCCTTGCAGAGGCAATGGCAGAATTAATGCATGAAAAAGTGCGTAAATCACTTTGGGGTTATAGCCATTGGGAAAACTTTACCAATGATGAACTCATTAAAGAATCTTATCCGGGAATTCGTCCGGCACCGGGTTATCCCGCTTGCCCGGAACACAGCGAAAAGACGAGCTTGTGGGAGCTGCTCAATGCCGAAGCGGAGATTGGTGGCCAGTTGACCGAAAGCTACGCCATGCTGCCAGCATCTTCCGTTAGCGGATGGTACTTCGCCAATCCCGAAGCTCGCTATTTCGGCCTGGGTAAAATTGACAAAGATCAGGTCGCTGATTACGCAAAACGCAAAGACTGGAATCTGGATACGGCGGAGCGCTGGCTACGGCCGTGCTTGGGTTATTAGTTCTGTTATACCAAACTGGCAAATATCCGACTTATAGTAATCCTGGCTTCTCCGGGAGGAGGATATTATTGGTTGGCCAACTCTCTTCTATCAGTTACCTGGATGTAGAGTGTCAATAATTGGCCGGGTTTAATATATTTCTGGCTAGAGACTTTCTGATTCCAACTCTTGATATCCCCAATACGAATTCTAAATTTGTCCGCAATCTCAGACAGCGAGTCGCCTTGCTTAACCGTATAGGTCAATTTGCGGGTTTCCTGCCCGACAGTGGAATCCGCGGCGGGCTTGACGATCGTCGTTGAATCCTTCCAAATCACCAGCTTCTTACCAACCGACAATAAATCTTTTCGCGCCATTCCATTCCACTTGGCCAGTGTCGACAAATCTATATCGTAATCGCGAGCAATACTCCATAAGCTATCTCCCGGCATAACTTGGTGTTGAATTCGACGCTTGTTGGCACCGGGGGACTTTTGTTGGCGCTTGGCGAGGCGTTGGTCGGCGCTTTTGCTGTAGAACTCGCTTTCTTCTGAAGCCGAGGAAATTAACAAAGCCCTGCCTGCTCGAATTAGATGACTCGGCAAATTATTGACTTTTGCGATTAGAGAAGGCGTGGTATTGAATCGTTTGGCAACTTCGATCAGGGAATCGCCACGCTTGATGGTATAGCGTTGCCAGGTCAAGCGCTGATCGATGGACAAGGATTCCAGATTATCGCGAAAAATCTGCGCATGTTCGCGAGGAAACAGCAAATTGTGTGGCGGAAAGGGATCTGTCGCCCAGCGATTAAACGCTGGGTTCAGCTGATAGATCTTATCAATAGCCAACTCGGCCAACTCGGCCGCTTTAGCCAGGTCAATTTGCGAACCCACGTCCACAATTTCAAAATAAGGTTCGTCGGGAATCGCTGGCAACGTAATTTGGTAATGCTCGGCCTCGAGGAGAAGACGGCGCCAGGCCAGTAGTTTTGGAACGTAGTGCCGAGTTTCTAATGGCAGCTCAAGCGCCCAGTAATCCGTGGGTTTACTGAGTTTCCTATTTTTGCGAATGGCTCTGGCAACATTACCCTGGCCGGCGTTATAGGCAGCTAGTGCCAGCAGCCAATCATTATCAAAGCGCTTGTGCAAGCTCTCCAGGTATTGAATTGCAGAGTCGGTGGCCGCAGCAGTGTCACGCCGTTGATCTTGCCACCAGTCTTGCTTCAGGCCAAAACGCTGTCCTGTAGAAGGAATAAATTGCCAAAGCCCGGAGGCTCGCCCCGGAGAATAGGCAAAGGGATCGTAGCGACTTTCCACAATGGGTAACAAAGCAAATTCCAGTGGCATGTCGTGCTTTTCTAACTTGTTTACCACATAGTGTAAATATGGGGTAGCGTTAGCCATGATGTCGTTAACTGATGATGGATTATTCAATAACCGCTGCAAGTAACGTTCTATTAATGCCTGCCCTCGAGAATCTTGGGATATCGAGTCGGCAAATTGAAATCCACTGCGTACCCGTTGCAAAAGATCTTTCTCAGGCGGGTTGACTGTCGCCGCTATTGTTGATTTTTTGGAAATTATTTCGTTGGCTGTATCCCCGACGAGCCGTTCCTGCACTGACTGCGGTTCTGGTTCTGACTTTGACAAATACTCCCTTTGAGAAGATTGTGGGTAGACATCAGTCAGTTGCTGGGCAGCGGCGGGGTCGGAAGATTTTTTGATATAGCCTGACTGACAAGCGGACAGCAATATGATTCCCGTACAGGCAATCACTTTGGTCAATAGCTGAGAAAGGTAAATGTACATGGTGTGAAAATACCTAATAAAAAATTTCGGCTTCGGAAAATTGAGGATAACAATGGTTGGCGCAACGTTTATAAAATAGGCATTTTTTGATCCAAACCAGAAACAGCATTGATCATCCCAATGTGGTTGCACTAGAGCAAGCTTAAATTAGACGTGAGTGGAGGCGCATACGATGTGCAAGATCTTGTACTTTCGGCATCCCTGTTAACCATCGACTGTGTCGATGTACCCTTTTGTTGATTATGACTGACAAAGCGCTTGCGAAGCATACCCTGAAGCTTCAAATATTCGGAGACAGTGGCCGGAGCTTATGCATCCCACTCTCGCCCCTTATTCGCATTTCTGTAGGCAAAATAGTGTGTATGCAAAGTTGTTACAGCGTATTTGAGACCTTGGGTATTTTTATGTCTAGCTAGTAGAAAATCGAAGATTTCAGTCGCAACCTTAACACGAGCACTTTAGAACTCATCCTTCCAGCGCCGTAGACCAGCAAATAAATCCTGAGGTGTTGTCCAGCTTTCATTCCAATATTGATTAATGCTTTGTCGTATGGAAGGTTCCTGGTAACGCAAAAAAGGATTAGTAACGCGCTCCAGCTCGATAGTAGTCGGCAAGGTTGGTTGGTTCAACTCTCGCATTCGATACTCACTGTCTACTCTCGCTCGTAGTTGAGCATTGTCTGGTTCGACTAACTGTGCAAAGGTCAAATTGGATAGTGTGTACTCATGGGTGCAGTACACTTTTGTATCACCAGGCAACTGTTTTAGCCTTTCGAGAGATTGCCGCAACTGCTCGTGAGTGCCGTCAAATAATCGGCCACAACCCCCTGCAAATAAGGTATCGCCACAGAATAAACTGGGTTGCCCATCAATATCGCCAAAATAAGCAATGTGTTCACGAGTGTGTCCTGGGACTGCCATTACCTTCAAAGATAATTGGTTGTCTAATAATTTTAACTGATCGCCTTCATGGAGAGCATGAGTGATTTGTGGAATGTCAGCGGAATCGGGACCGTACACGGGAATATCGAAACTTTCTCTCAGATCTTCGATACCATTGATATGATCCCAGTGGCGATGAGTCACCAAGATTGCTGAGAGGGTCAGATGCTTTTCGTCCAAAAAATCGAAAACAGGCTTGGCATCGCCCGGATCAACGATAACAGCCAAACCGCCAGGCTGATATATCAGCCACAAATAGTTGTCGTTGAAAGCGGGTATAGGTGTAATTGAAAAATTCTGTGCTGACATAAACTATCTGCTCCGCTATCAGGGGTTACTATCAATACGACGAGTATTTGGTTGATGAGTTAATAGCATAAAAGAGATGAAATTGACTTGGCGCCGAAACCAGCCTGGAATGATCAAAGTTCTTCATACAGGAAAATCGGATCTTATTGGGACATTATTAAGTTGTGAGAAAAATGGTTCCATTGTTAGATCAGAAAATAAATCTGCCGCTTAGTTTATCACCAAACATAGGGTTCAATAGCTACGCTACTTTTTATTACTCGGCACCTTGCGGCAGAAAAATTAAGTAATGTGGACTACTTACGGACTAATAGATAAAAACCCGCTACGAAACAAAAAACAATCGGTAAAAGAACTGCGAATAGCGGCGGAAAACCATAAACCAAACTAGCTGGCCCAAATAGCTTTTGGGCTAGTTGAAATACAATGCCTGCCAACACTCCAGTAAAAATCCGATAGCCCATGGTGGCGTCTCTCAATGGACCAAAAATAAAAGATACCGCAATAAGTACCAAACCAATAATTGCCGCAGGCTGAAAAACTTTGCTCCACAACACTAATTGATGGCGGCCACTGGCTATATTTTGTTCCGATAGATAACTTACATAGCGATATAGATTGCTAATGGACAGCTTTCCCGAATCTTCTACCAGGGCTGCCAACAGTGCGGGGGAGAGATCAATATCCCATATTCTGGAAGCATATTCCTGGCGCTGAATGCGCTTCCCGGAGAATATCGTTTCAACGACTGCTTTTTCCACCCACCGACCATCGACATAAATTGCCGACTCTGAAAAACTGGATGCCACGAGTCGGTTGTCATTGTAGCGGTAGCGAGTAATTCCCCGAATACGGCCATCGTACTCTAGACGATTGATGTGAATAAACTCATCGCCCTCACGATTCCACCACCCTTGGCGAGAAACCAGTAAACTGTTGGTATCATGAAGCTTTACGGCTCTTCGATTTTCCGCATATCGTTCGGAGATTGGAATAAGGTACTCAGCTAACAGTAGTGTAAGCGAAATAAGTAGGATTGTTGGCTTGATAACAGCCAAGGTAATCTGCAATAGACTCACCCCCGCCGCACGTATAGCGATCAACTCACTACTGGCGGACAAATTTCCCAAACCCACTAAAACACCAATTAAAACAGCAAAAGGCATGTATTGGTAAATGCTTAGGGGGATACTCAAACTTACATATAGCAAGGCTTCGGTAAAGGTATATTGCCGATCTAAATCTTCGAGTTCACCGATGAGCTTACCCAAAAAATCCAAGGCACACATCACCAGTAATACCATCAAGATCGATACAAAAACTGCACTGAATAAGTAGCGATCCAACAGGCGCATTTAAATATACCGGCTCTTAACTGTTCAACTAAACAGTTTTTAGATTAGGAACTAACGTTGAAAGCAATTTTTTCGTGCTCCAACAACCAGGCTTTTCTTTCCAGACCACCAGAATAACCCGTTAGTGTGCCATCGCGACCAATCACTCGATGACAGGGAATAATTATACTGATGGGATTGCGGCCAATCGCTGATCCAATCGCTCTGGATGCTTTGGGGTACCCGGCTATTTGGCCAACATCGCGGTATGACATGGTCTGCCCAAAGGGGATTTGTTGCAAATAATGCCAGATATTTTTTTGAAAGACTGTCCCTTTCAGCTGTAGAGGGACGTCAAAAACTTTGATTTGACCCGCGAAATAAGCCTTGAGCTGGCGTTGCGCCTCTTTAGTGACGGCGTTCGGAAGCATATTCGAGGGCGATTCTTCTTCCACGAAAAAAATCTGGCTGATACTGGATTCATTGGCGTGTATTTCGAGAATACCAACCGGACTTGACAGGTACTGTTTATAAATCGCCATTGACCTCAGAAGTTTAAAATTAAGCAATAACCAAAGGATACTGATTTCTATCGACTGGGTACAGTCTCCAAGCAAACCGTGAATTTGTTAACTGGGCGGGATAGATAATAACGTTGCAAGAGCCCATGGTCCCACACAGATCACCATTAAAAAACCCGGCAACCAAGGCCGGGTTTTTTAATGGTGCACATATCAGATCTATTTATTGACAAATTCCGGATAGGCTTCCATACCACACTCGGACTGATCCACACCGTCTTGCTCTTCTTCCTCGCTTACCCGAATGCCCATAACGGCTTTTAGGATAAGCCAAACAAGCAAACTGGTGACGAACACCCAGATAAAGATTGTTAGTAATCCAACAATTTGGCCGCCAAAACTTGCATCGCCAAATATGGCAACGGCTAGCACTCCAAAGATCCCAACCACGCCGTGGACGGAAATAGCACCAACGGGATCATCAATTTTCAACTTATCCATGGCGACAATACTAAAGACCACTAAGATACCGCCAATAGCGCCGATGATGGTAGATACCAATGCCGTCTGAGAAGCAGGATCCGCAGTAATTGCGACCAAGCCAGCCAAGGCACCGTTAAGCGTCATGGTTAAATCGGCTTTTCCGAACAGTAGTCGCGCAGTAATTAGAGCAGCTATCAGACCACCGGATGCAGCTGCATTGGTATTCATAAATACATTGGCCACTTCATTAGCAACACTGATGCCGCCTAACTTCAAGGTTGAGCCGCCGTTAAAGCCGAACCAGCCCATCCACAGAATAAAGGTACCCAAAGTCGCTAGCGGAAGGTTGGCACCGGGAATCGCACTCACCGAACCATCGGGGCGATATTTACCTTTGCGTGCACCCAGAACCAAAACACCCGCCAGTGCTGCGGCCGCGCCGGCCATATGGACAATACCGGAGCCAGCGTAGTCGCTGTAGTTTAGATCGAACATGCCAAACACAGAATTACCGCCCCAAGTCCAGCCGCCTTGAACTGGATAGATAAAGCCTGTCATCACAACGGCAAATATCAAAAAAGCCCAGAGTTTCATGCGTTCGGCTACGGCACCAGAGACGATGGACATGGCCGTAGCGACAAATACGACTTGGAAGAAAAAGTCAGATGCGCGCGAGTAAACAGCGTCGCCATCAAAACCATTTTCGACGGAAGCTGCCAAAGCGGCTTGAACATCAATGCCACCCGTAGTTTCCACACCGGATAGAAACAAACCGCCACCGTACATAAATTGATATCCAC
>JBLIHY010000043.1:0-18389 GCA_047634655.1 Cellvibrionaceae bacterium | reverse complement strand
ACCGTGAAGGCGCTCAAGTACTCGGGACCCATATTCATTTTGCGCAGGCGTCCGACCGGAATATCCAACAGACCTGTCACTGCGGCCGGCGTCAAGTCTCTGAGGCTCTCTTCCCTGCGATTGGCACTAAGTTTAACCCAAGGGTTACCTGCCGCGATCAATGATTCAATTTCATCGAGAGGAATATCCCGCTTGAGCTTAATGGTCAGCGCTTGACTATGACAGCGCATCGCGCCGACCCGAACACAGATGCCGTCGACAGAAACGGGGGGAATTGAATCGCTGGAGTCCTCTCCGCTACTGCCAGAAGTTCCAATAATCTTATTGGTCTCGGCCTCGCCCTTCCATTCTTCGCGGCTCTGACCAGAATCCAGCTCATTGTCAATATAGGGCAGTACGCTACCCGCCAGAGGAGCGCCAAAACAATCCTGCGGCAAACTGACATCGCGGAGTGTATTCGTAATTTTCTTATCGATCTCAAGAATTGCAGAAACTGGATCCTGTAATTCTCCAGCGACGGCATCTCGTAAAACACCCATCTGAGCAATGAGTTCACGCATATGACGAGCGCCACCACCACTGGCTGCCTGATAGGTCATCGCCGATATCCACTCTACGTGGCCAGCGTTGATTAAGCCACCAATAGCCATCAACATTAAACTGACTGTACAATTGCCACCGATAAAATTTGTAAAGCCTCGATCCAGCGCTCTATCAATAATGACGGCGTTGACGGGATCGAGCACAATCACGGCGTCTTCTTTCATGCGCAGCGCCGAGGCGGCATCGATCCAATAGCCCCGCCAACCGGATTGGCGCAGAGGCATAAAAACTGATTTCGTATAGTCGCCACCTTGGCAGGAAACAATCACATCCATTTCTCTGAGCTCGTCGATATCCATGGCGTCCTTTAATGACTCGGTGGACTTACCGATAGAGGGGCCTGCGCCACCCACAGCAGAGGTGCTGAAAAAAAATGCTTCAATATCAGCAAAATCGTTCATTTCGAGCATGCGGCCCATCAATACCGAACCAACCATACCTCGCCAACCGACAAAACCAACGTTCATTCATCCCTTCCTTTGTTATCAACTTGAGCATTAAAAATTGATGACAGATACTACCCTAGAATTACTTGATACAAAACCAAAAAACACAGACACGCATTAGTGATATTAACCATGATGATGCGTTGGACCAATTAAAGCGGAACCATTAAAGTCATTTTGACTTATCAGAGTTCTGATTAAAGCTTTGCGGCCGGCTCCACCGAATTAGCATTTGAAATACTGACACTCAAGTATTCAGCACACAGAAAACTTTTGCACCTACGATTATTCATTCTGAAAATCGAAGCCCTATGAAAAATGATGTGCTGCCAGTGGCAGGGAGCTATAATGCGCGCTACATCCTATTATTAGCCTGTGATTTTGTGAAAATCGAAAGCTAAAAAAGGCCACTCTAATCAACTACTGATCTCAGGTCACACTCTGAACACCATGACGACGGATAAGCAAATCCCCTCCTCCACAAACGATTCCGCTAAAAAGCCTCTAAACTTCCTAGAACAGCAAATCCACCAAGATCTGGCCGATGGCAAACACCAAAAAATTGTCACCCGCTTTCCTCCAGAGCCCAATGGTTATTTACATATCGGGCATGTGAAGTCGATATTTTTAAACTTCGGTTTGGCTGAAACTTTTGGCGGCGAGTGTAATTTGCGCTTTGACGACACCAATCCTGCGAAAGAAGAACAGGAATATCTGGACGCAATCAAAAGGGATATTCGCTGGCTGGGTTATCAGTGGACCGGAGAAGCTCGGAACGCTTCCGATTATTTTCAGCAACTGTACGACTGGGCAACCCATCTTATTAAACACGACAAAGCCTATGTCTGTTATCTATCGGCAGAACAGATTCGCGAATACCGTGGAACATTAACTGAACTCGGCAGAAACAGTCCCTATCGCGACGGCAGTTTGGAGGAAAACCTGCAAAACTTCGAAAACATGCGCGCTGGACATTATCAGGCAGGCGAGTGTGTACTTCGAGCCAAGATCGATATGGCCAGTCCCAATATGAATATGCGGGATCCGACGCTTTACCGTATCCTCAAACAAAGCCACCATCAAACGGGAAGCCAGTGGTGCATTTACCCTACCTACGATTTTGCTCACGGTCAGGCAGATGCCATCGAAGGCGTGACTCATTCCATCTGTACTTTGGAATTTGCCGACCATCGCCCTCTTTACGATTGGTTGATTGAGAACCTACCCGTGCCCAGTCGGCCTCGACAGTTCGAATTCAGCCGCTTGAACTTGGCTTACACTGTCACTTCCAAGCGTAAGCTTAAACAGCTGGTGGATGAAGATTACGTTAGTGGTTGGGACGATCCGCGGATGCCTACCGTCGTCGGCATGCGTCGTCGCGGCATACCCGCCACCGCCCTGCGAAAATTCTGCGAAATGATCGGCGCCACAAAATCCGATGGCATGGTCGATATCGCCATGCTGGAACACGCCATACGCGACGATCTGGATAAAAGCGCGCCCCGCGCCATGTGCGTCCTGAAACCTTTAAAGGTGGTTTTATGTAACTACCCCGAAGATAAAGTGGAAACCATGCTGGCTCCGGGCTCGCCGACAAGAGACGATTTGCCGGAGCGAGAATTACCATTTAGTCGAGAAGTTTACATCGATGCCAGCGATTTCCGTGAGCAGGCCAATAAAAAATACAAACGTCTAGTCCTGGGTAAGCGGGTTCGGCTGCGCAACGCCTATATTATAGAAGCCGACCACTGCATCAAAAATGATCGAGACGAGATAATCGAGGTGCACGCTAGAATCATCGAGGGCACTGTGGGGGAAAACCCTCAAGATGGAATCAAACCAAAAGGCGTTATTCACTGGGTCGATAGCCGACAACACACAAAGATTTCTATCAATCTTTACGACCGTCTATTCACCTGTGAAGCACCGGATACTGGGGAGCAGAATTTTGTCGAACATCTCAACCCGAAGAGCCAGACTGAAGTCAATCACTGTTTAGCCGAGGTCGGTTTGCAACACGCCGAAGCCGAGCAGGTTTATCAGTTCGAGCGCGTAGGCTACTTTTGCCGGGATAGCAAGGCCGCGGAGCTGGTTTTCAATAGAACCATTGGACTGCGCGATACCTTTAATACCTAAAACCTAGAAAGCGTATCTCCACGAATTATTCTGAATCACCGAAGATGTAAATAGATTATCTCTGTGCATCAATAATCTATTCTGGCCCGTTCAGGGCCGAAACCAAATTTATCCAATTTTTAATAAATGTAATAAAAGTAGGTTATGACCTTAAGTATTTACAACACACTCAGTCGGACAAAACAAAAATTTATCCCGCTAGAACCTGGAAAAATCAGTCTCTACGTTTGTGGAATGACTGTTTACGACTACTGCCATATCGGGCATGCAAGGGTTATGGTTGCTTTTGACGTCATTACCCGTTTTCTCCGTACCGAGGGTTGGAAAGTTAACTATGTCCGCAACATTACTGATATCGACGACAAAATTTTAAATCGAGCCAGAGAAAACAACGAAGAATTTACTGATCTGACAGCGCGTTTTATTAACGCGATGCATGAAGATGAAGCGAAATTAAATGTTTTATCGCCAGATCATCAGCCAAAAGCAACCGCTTATATCAATGAAATAATTAACATGATCTCGATCCTGGTTGACCAAGGATACGCGTACCAGACCATTCAAGGAGATGTTTACTACCGCGTCAGTCGCTTTGTAAATTATGGCAAACTATCTGGAAAAAACCCCGACGAATTATTGTCGGGGGTACGTATCGACCTCGATCAAGAAAAAGAAGACCCTCGGGATTTTGCCCTGTGGAAAGCCTCGAGCAGCGATGATGCCCACTGGGATTCCCCTTGGGGAAAGGGGCGTCCCGGTTGGCATATAGAGTGCTCGGCGATGTGTAAATCCTGTCTGGGCAGCACTTTCGATATCCACGGTGGCGGTCCTGATTTGCCCTTCCCTCACCATGAGAATGAAATTGCTCAGAGCGAAGCCGCCAACGGTTGCCACTTTGTCAACTATTGGATACACGTCGGCGCCGTACGCGTTGACGGTCACAAGATGAGCAAATCGAAAAATAATTTTTTTACTATTCGCGATGTTTTAAAAAAATATCACCCAGAAGTTATTCGCTATTTAATTATCAGTAGTCACTATCGCAGCGAGATTCACTATTCCGAGGAAAACTTGGTAGAGGCGAAATCTGGCCTGGATCGCTTTTATCACACTTTGAAAAACCTTGATCATATAGAGAAGGCAAAAATCGAAGACGTTAAAGACTCTGAATACTATCGACGATTTTCAGAGGCAATGAACGACGACTTTAATACGCGAGTCGCTTTGGCCGTAATGCACGATCTGATAAAAAACATCAATTCACTGACGAAAACATCACAAGCCGTTCGCGATCGAGTGGCTCAACTAAAACTGATGGCCAGTACCCTAGGTATTTTACAAAACAGTTCTACAAAGTATCTTCAGGGGAAGCCCGGTTCTTCAAAAATAAGCGTCCATGATATCGAGACGATGATTATTGAACGGCAACAGGCAAAAAACGCAAAAAATTTTTCCCGCGCCGACGAAATTCGCTCACAACTGGCCTCAGAGGGCATAATTGTTGAAGACTCTAGAGGGGGCACTAGCTGGCGAAAAGATAACAACTAATCCATTAGCAGGGCGGGCTTTCATCAGGGTAATGCAAAAAACATATTATCTGTTGCGCATCAAATGACTTCACTTGACTATAAAAATAAAATAACCCCCCCTATTTCATTCTTGAAGAAATTTATCATTGCTAGATGTACACCTAATATATTTTTTGGCTTTCAACTGAACAATGAACTTTTTTGTAGAAAAACCAACTCATCAATTAAATGATTAGCGTATTCGTATGCATCAAATTTTCTATTGATGAAAAATATAATTGTATGACTTAAACCGTGAGTCTCGCTGTCTAATGATTTATAAAGAAATACAAAATCGCTTCGAAAATATTCGCTCAAGCAAATTCTTTGAGATTTTTGTCGTTAGTGTAATAATTTTTTCCGCTCTGGTCATCGGTATAAAAACTTATTCGATTCCCGAAGTGGTTCTGAATGCTATTGTTGTCTTAGATTGGCTGATTACCTTTATATTTTTAATAGAAATTTTTATCCGTTTTATTGCGGAGCCCCATAAGAAACGATTTTTTCACAGTGCCTGGAATGTCTTTGATACCACTATCGTTTTAGTGAGCCTGATTCCAATTGAAAATACTGACTTGGCAATTGTCGGACGATTAATACGCATCTTTCGCGTTTTACGCATGGTATCTATTATCCCCGAACTGCGCATGCTGCTGAACTCACTTCTGAGAGCGCTGCCCCGATTGGGTTACGTAGCGCTGCTTATGTTTATTATTTTTTATATTTATGCCGCTATTGGCTCTACATTTTTTAACCAGATTAATGACGCCTTATGGGGTGATATCGCCAGATCGATGTTAACTTTATTCCGTGTAATGACTTTCGAAGACTGGACCGACGTGATGTACGAAACTATGCTGGTGTATCCGTTCAGTTGGATTTATTATCTCACTTTTATCTTTTTCACCGCGTTTGCTTTTCTCAATATGATTATTGGCATTGTCGTCAATGTCCTGGAGGAAGAACATCGCGCTCAGGACCGCCGAGACGGTGAGCCTACGCTGCAAGAATTACAGCGGGAACTTCGCGAAATCAAGGTACTATTGACCAAGCCCTCAAGTTAATTCTCTTAATTAATTAATATTTTGATCTGGCAGTAGCAACCATGGGTAGATTTTTTTATTAGTGCCTAAAGTGGCGCATACCGGTAAAAACCATAACCATATTATTTTCATCGACAGCGGCAATAACCTCTTGATCGCGAATAGATCCACCCGGCTGAATAATACAGCTTATACCTAACTTAGCGACATGGTCGACGCCATCGCGGAATGGAAAAAAAGCATCGCTTGCCATGGTAGATCCCTCGACCGCCAGTCCGGCGTGATTTGCCTTTATAACGGCGATTCGAATCGAATTGATTCGGCTCATCTGGCCCGCGCCAATTCCAATCGTACGTAGGCTCTTGCCATAAACAATAGCGTTAGATTTCACCATTTTGGCGACTTTCCAGGTGAATAACATATCCTGAATATCGCTTTCAGTGGGCTGGCGTCGGCTGACGATACACAAATCATCTCCAGTGACAGTTCCAAGGTCGCGGTCTTGTACTAATAAGCCACCATTGACGCGTTTAAAATCCAATGAAGGCACTGATTTTTGCCACTGTCCGCAGACCAGCAATCGTATATTTTTTTTCCCGGATACGATTTCCGTGACGCCTTCGTCGACGGCGGGCGCGATAATTACCTCGACAAACTGTTTTTCGACGATGGTCTTGGCGGTATCCATATCCAAGTTGCGGTTAAAAGCAATAATTCCACCAAAAGAGGATTCGGGATCGGTTGCAAAGGCTTTTTCGTAGGCCACCAAGATGGAAGTATCAACGGCCACTCCACAGGGATTCGCATGTTTCACAATAACGCAGGCGGGATCGTCAAAGAGTTTGACCGTTTCCAATGCCGCGTCGCTGTCGGCAATATTGTTGAACGATAGTTCCTTGCCCAGTAATTGCGTCGCACTTGCAACACTCGCTTCTTTTACCTCAGCCTCTTTGTAGAAAGCACTATTCTGATGAGGGTTCTCTCCGTAGCGCATATCCTGATTTTTAATAAATTGCAGGTTCAAAGTGCGGGGAAACTGGTTTTTATCGCCGGGAAGTTGCCGGCCAAAATAATTCGCAACGCTATCGTCGTAGGCCGCTGTATGCTCATAAGCGCTAGCGGCTAAATTAAAGCGAGTAGTATAAGAGGTGCTCCCTTTATTTTTTTTCATCTCATCGAGCACGATGGCGTAATCGCTGCGGTTTACGACAACACTGACAGCAACATGATTTTTTGCAGCGGCGCGTATCATCGTAGGTCCACCAATATCAATATTCTCGATGGCGTTTTCTAGAGAGCAATCCGGGTCGGCTATTGTTTGTGCGAAGGGATACAAGTTCACCACGACCATATCGATAGCACCGATGCCATGTTTTTTCATGACGTCATCATCCTGGTCAGGACGACCTAGAATACCGCCGTGTATTTTTGGGTGTAAAGTTTTTACCCGACCACCCATTATTTCTGGGAATGCAGTGTAATCAGAAACTTCAATAACGGGGATTGCGTGTGATTTTAATAAGCGATAAGTGCCCCCAGTAGAAAGTATTTCTACCTTTAGATCTGCCAAGGATTGGGCAAATTCTACGATACCACTTTTATCGGAAACGCTAATTAACGCACGTTTAACGGGAACCAAGTCCAACATAATTAATACATCATCTAGTTAATGGGAAGAAAATTCAGGAAAATCATTAATTTATTGGCAGCGTGCGCTGTGCTCGACATGAGCTAGGGAATCTCTGCTTAATTCAGAAATTTCTGCTGCACTGAGAGGTACTGCCATTATCAATTACTTTAAGTAATTAAAAAATCTCTAGATTAGCGACTGTCAATGAATTTTTGTAATGACCGAAAATAAAGTAATCATCGTAGTATTTTTGAAGTAGTGGGAAAATTTAATACAAGAAAATTAAATTAAAGATCAATTTTTTAGAATTTTTTTGCACAATTAAAGAAGATTATAGCGCTTCAATTTTTTACGCAAAGTACCGCGGTTTAAACCTAAAATCTTTGATGCCTGCGTCTGATTTCGATGAGTTTTCTCCATAACAATCTCTAAGAGTGGCGCTTCGATTTCCTGTAAGACCATATCATAGATATCGCATGCAACCTGCTCATCTAACTGGCGAAAGTACTCTTCCATAGCGTTCTTTACACAATCCCTCAAAGATTCACCTTGAATATTTTTTTGCAAAGCTGCTTCTAAAGAAGTCTGCTGTTTATCAATCACCACTGGCTCAACTGAATTCATGCGGCTTTTTCCTCTGCGATCTCTAACTGACTAAAAAGCGATCGAATAAAAGATATCTGATCTTGTGCGCATTCGATTTGGTTAAATTTTTTTTTGGGTTCCACTAGATTAACAATGGCAAAGCGTTGTTGAATTTGTTTATCCAAGTACCAGCCTATGTGTTTACGAGCGAATTTAATGCCGATAGTTTCACCATAAAAATTATGGAGCATAGACAGGTGTCGACTCACTAATCCAGATAGTTCTTCAAGCGTCGGGGGTGCAAGACGTTTTCCAGTTTTTAGATAATAATTTATCTCTCGAAAAAACCAGGGATTTCCCAAGGCGGCTCGGCCAATCATAACAGCTTGCGCGCCAGTATATTTGAGTACTTTTTGTGATTGTTCAACCGTGGTGATGTCACCATTGGCAAAGACCGGAATCTTTAGCCGGGAGACAATTTCTGCAATCGTGTCGTATTCCACAGTATTTTTAAAAGCGCAAGCTCGGGTGCGGCCGTGTACGGCTAGGGCCTGAATTCCAGCACTTTCAGCGATTTGCGCAATCTGCGGTCCATTGCGTGTTTCTAAATCCCACCCCGTACGGATTTTTAAAGTTACTGGAATATCTACCGCATCGACGACTGCGGATAAAATACGACCCACCAGTTTTTCGTCTTTCAACAGAGCGGAACCCGCTACTTTTTTACAAACTTTTTTGGCCGGACAACCCATATTGATATCGATAATATCGGCACCACTATCGGCATTTATTTTTGCCGCTTCTGCCATTGACCGAGGATCATTACCAAGTAATTGGATGGATCGAGGCGATGAGTCACCCGCTGCCAAACGACTCTGACTTTTACGACTTTTCCACAAACTAACATCGGATGTCAACATTTCGGAAACAGCAAGACCGGCGCCGACTTCTCGACAAAGTTGACGCAGTGGCAGATCGGTTACACCCGCCATAGGCGCTAAAATTGTAGGTTGATGAATAATCCAGGGACCGATGACAAACACGAGAGCTAGCTCAAAAAAGTTGAAGTTTCATTATTTCACTTGAAATTTCGCTATAGATAATCGTTGATTTTTATCTAATTTTATTCTCTATCACGACTGAGTCAGGCATAAAGAGTACGCTGCGATTTCAAATCCTCGTAGGCAAGCGCTGAATTTTACCGCGCTCTACTGTCGCGCCTTATTCACATCTCTACAGAAAATGCGAAGTGTACAGGATGTATTTGCAGCGTATTTAAAATCTCAGGATATTCTTCGCAAGTATCTGTTTAATAAACCGGTAGCCGTGAATATCGAGTTTTTTTAACCCGGTAATAGACTGGTAATAATACTATTTCCTAACGGTTTCGGGGCCGTGCAATACGATATATCGACTCTACTCGATAGGGTCTTTAGCATTTTATGCTCAGGTTGAGCCCATCTCCCGAGATTACTGGTGATTTTTATACGACTCCTTCCTTATAAGCCTCTTGCGTATGCGTCACTCTTTAAAAATAGCGATTAATTATTAGCTGAGTATGATAGCGCCAACGACTTTGATGAGAAAGCCATTACAGAGAAAAAAGCGATGATTTTTTCGATCCAATGATAGCGCAAGTCTCAGGGAGCACGTTCAGCGGAAACAACGCTGAGTTGATAATTAACGGCTTCTGAGCCAGGATCGACAATCTCTAAAGATAACTGTATCGGCTGGCGGCTTGGCATCTGGGTCGCGCCAATCATTTCTCCACGAAGGTAGTCTCCGGGTTGGAACACGCGAGCCGCAATAAGGCGGTTATCTAAAGCACTAAACTCCAGTTTGAGTCCAGGGAAAGGTTGGCGAAAATCGGCGACATTTAGCAAGATAGCATCGACAACCAAAACGTCTTTTCGATCGGGGTGGTTGCGCACCACTAAATTGGTAGTACGGACCTGCTTAAGATCAACCAATGCGGGAACCTCACAGTCCAAAACCCTGCATACGCTTTGATAGATTGGGCGATAAGTGCTGACCCTACTTAGCGTTTCAAACCGAAATATGGCAATTTGAATAAGCAGTAGCGCACTGGCTAGAATAGCCGCCGCGACCCATAGCCAGCGGCGAGTAATTTCCGATTCGAACCACTCCAACTCCACGGGAGCTGGCTCGATATTGTATACATAGCTCTTGCTGTCGCCGGTATAACTGGTCGAGTCATCAATAGCGCTTTCAATTTCAGTCTCACTAATTTGAGAAAATTTCTCCATCCGTTTACCAGATTTTCGCAATCCGCCTGCAGTAGCCTTTTTGCTAACGCGAGAATGAGATTTCAGATTTCCTGTGCTCTCATCAGTTGCGGATGCATGACCGATAGAAGCTTCCATTCTCATTGATCTACTATCGGGTATCGCCTGGAAAGATTCAGAGGCACCGGTTGCGTCAGACTTGGCTGCTTTTGATTTTAGCTGTGGATTTTTTACGGATCGAGTGTCGCGCTTATCATATATATCGTCTGCATAATCCGACTCTTCCAGAATCCAGCTTTCGTCGGTAGCTTTTCGATTTCGCTGGGCAGCGAGTGCGGATTCGCGATCAGGAGAACTGACTTTATTGTCGCCGCGATTTGCCGATTCATCAGTATTATTTTTGAAGAACTGCGCGGACTCGTCTTCGCTGTCACTGATCAGTTGCGCTAAACTCTTGTGTTTCTGCGGATCGGGATAGATCGCTGCTGTCGTTTTCTGCGCGGGAGCTTGCGTTAATTTAGCAGCTGACACCACTGGCTGGCTGCTCGAAACAGAGGAATCTATCGGCTGGAGAGACGGTAACTCGGTCGTTTTCTGTGCTCGTGTTGCTATTGTTATTTTGTAATCGAGTGCTTTGAAGACGCCGAGACAACTCCCACAGCGAACCATACCACCAGCGATGGTCAGCTGGTTATTGGTAACTCGAAATGCCGTGTTGCACTGTGGACAGCAAGTAATAGTATCGGAATCAGACATGTAGTGGTGACGTATAGAGGGGAATCGCTTGCCAATAGTGTAGTGTAGATACCGCCCCAGATAAACACGACAACTTGGTTTGTCTGTTATTGCTGAGTCGGAAGTTGCGAGTATCTTATGATTTCAACTATGCGTAAATACTTTATATACGCTGCTCTGCATTGTCTACAAACAAGGAGCGAAACCAGGATGCGGTAAGCTTCGGGGTCCCGCCTCCAAAGATTTGAACTCTCAAAGCGTTCTCCACGCGTGCTTCGCTACTAATTTGGGCAATTATTCCGGAGACTATTTAGTTGAAGGTATGTGATACGGAATATACCACCGTTGGCCGAAGGCCAACGCGAACCCGGTAAAAATTAAGAATTCCGACGCAAAGCCGCCAAATTTCAATAGGTGACAATAAAAATAGTTCATGAAACCATTTCAGGGTCAGTTTAATAGTATTTCAGCGAACCAGAGAGCCTGACCCACTGTTCCTTTTGCGAAATAGGTTCGAAATCTATGTAGCACTGGTAGGCGTCAATAACTTGAGGAGCCTGCTCGGCCAGGATTCCCGATAGGCATAGCTTACCCCCAGGCTTAAGACATTGTGTGAGCACGGGCGCCAAATCCACCAAAGTGGATGCCAATATGTTGGCTACCAGAAAATTCGCCTTCGCAAGATCCTCTGCGCGACCGGGCAGATAGACCGCAAAGCAATCGGCGGCTATCCCATTCTTTACGACATTCTGTTTTGTAGCCGCTAATGCCTGGGGATCATTATCAACACCCTCGAGTAGTTTTGCGCCGAGTAGCAAGGCAGCGATGCCCAGAATGCCGGAGCCGCAACCGTAGTCGATAACTCTAGTGCCAGTTAATTTCTGATCAATTAGCCACTGCAAGCACAGGAAGGTGGTGGCGTGAGTGCCCGTTCCAAAAGCCAAACCGGGGTCTAACAACAGATTGATTGCCGCTGGATCGGGGGGCGTCTGCCAGCTGGGGCAAATCCAAAACTTGTCGGAACACTGGATAGGATGATAATTATCCATCCACTCGCGCTCCCAGTCTTTATCTTCTAAAGATTGCCAATGGAACTGAGGAGGAGATGGTAGCTGCTGTTCGATCAACCACTGAGTCTGTGTGATATCAATGTCGGCATCGAACAGTCCAGTCAATTGGACACGATCCCAAAGCGGAGTATTGCCGAGAGGCGGTTCGAGAATTGCCTGTTCACTGGCGCCCGGAGCGAGATGTTCTTCAACCGTCACCGACAGTGCCCCGTGAAGGAGCATGAGCTGTTCAAGGTTGTCCACATCGTCTCGTAGAACGACAGCGGTGAGTTGTAGCCAGGGGCTTGCTCGATTCAGACTAAAGACCCAATTTTTTCTCGAGATAATGGATGTTCACGCCGCCCTCTATAAAAGCACTGTCGCGCACTAGCTTTTGTTGCAATTCAATATTGGTAGAAATGCCTTCTATTACTATTTCGTCGAGAGCGTTGCGCATACGCTTGAGAGCAATATCGCGATTTTCGCCGTGGGTGATAACCTTGGCGATCATAGAGTCATAGGTCGGTGGAACGGTATAGCCCGCATAAAGGTGGGAATCCACGCGAACTCCTAAACCGCCCGGTGGGTGATAAGCCTTAACGGTACCGGGACAGGGCATAAACGTTCTTGAGTCTTCCGCATTAATGCGGCATTCAAAGGCATGGCCCCTGATCTGGACATCTTCCTGCCGGTAGGAGAGCTTTTCGCCAGTGCAAACTCGGATCTGCTCTTTGATCAAATCGATACCGGTGACCATTTCGGATACGGGATGTTCTACTTGAATACGGGTGTTCATTTCAATGAAATAGAAACGGCCATCTTCATAGAGGAACTCAAAAGTCCCTGCACCGCGATAGTTTAGATCGATACAGGCCTTGATGCAGGCGTCGTAGATAGATTGGCGAACTTCAGGGGCAATATTTGGTGCCGGTGCTTCTTCGATGACCTTCTGATGGCGGCGCTGCAGGGAGCAATCTCGATCTCCCAGATGGATGGCGTTGCCTTGTCCATCAGCCATTATTTGAACTTCCACATGACGCGGGTTTTGCAGAAACTTTTCCATGTAGATTGTATCGTTGCCAAAAGCGGCGCCCGCCTCTGCTCTGGTCAAATGAACGGCATTTATAAGATTGGATGCTTCGTGTACCACGCGCATTCCACGGCCACCGCCACCAGCGGCGGCTTTAATGATAATTGGATAGCCGATGCTCGCGGCAGTGACCAGGCAGCTAGCTTCATCTTGGGGCAGAGCACCATCGGATCCCGGAACTGTCGGGACATTGGCTTTTTTCATCACATCGATGGCAGAAACTTTATCGCCCATCAGCCGGATAACACTGGCACTGGGACCGATAAAAGTGAAACCACTTTTTTGAACCTGCTCGGCAAAATCTGCATTCTCTGCAAGAAAGCCGTAACCAGGATGCACCGCAAGCGAACCGGTGATTTCCATGGCGCTGATAATAGCCGGAATATTTAAGTAGCTTTCACTGGATGGGTCGGGTCCGATACAGACAGCCTCATCCGCCAACCGAACATGTTTCAAGTCTCGATCGATACGCGAGTGAACAGCCACTGTTCTGATGTCAAGCTCTTTACAGGCCCGCAGTATGCGTAAAGCAATTTCGCCGCGATTGGCGATCAGCATTTTTTTAATCATTAGTCGATTTCAAACGGATCGTCACTAGGGGTTGATCGAACTCGACGGGATCGCCGTCCTCTACCAGAACACTTTCAATGATCCCAGCTTGGTCGGATTCAATTTGATTCATCATTTTCATGGCTTCTACAATACAGATAATGTCGCCTACCTTCACCGCTTTGCCAACCTCGACAAAGCTTGAAGAACCTGGACTGGGTGAGCGATAGAAAGTACCGACCATGGGAGATTTGACACTGTGGTCGTTATTAACGGCGGCAACCGCAGCTTCGCTGGTCGAAGCCGGTGCGGTGTCGTAGCTTGATGGCAGATGAACGGATGACGGATGGACGGCGTATTGGGGAGCAGCGGCAAACATTTGATTGCTGCCGCGACTAATACGTACGGACTCTTCACCTTCTTTGATCTCAAGCTCATTGATATCGGATTCCTCCAACAACTCAATCAGTTTTTTTACCTTGCGGATATCCACAAATGATCCTCTCTCAAAGCAGTTTATGGTCGATAAAATGAACGGCTGCATTTAAAGCCAGATAATAACTGTGACATCCAAAACCACAAATAACACCAACAGCAATATCCGATAGATATGATTGGTGGCGAAAAGATTCGCGGCTGTGGATGTTGGACAAGTGAACTTCAATAAACGGAATCGCCACTGCACTCAGCGCATCGCGAAGTGCGATGCTAGTGTGAGTAAAGGCTCCTGGATTAAAAAGAATAAAGTCTATTTCTTCCTGGCGAGCGCGATGAATCCGCTCGATCAGTTCATGTTCGGCATTACTTTGCATGCTCAGGAGATCATGCCCCTGTGATTGCGCCTGACGGCTCAGACCCAGGTTAATGGTATCCAGTGAAATCTGACCGTAAATATCCGGTTCTCGCGTACCGAGTAGATTCAGGTTCGGACCATGTAAAACCAAGATACCTGCCACTATTAAACTCTATTCCAAATGTATGCCAATAACGATGGAGCAGGATTCTGCCGCAAATGATGTTTTTTGTCTAGGGAAAAACATTTTTTCGTATTTTTCTATGATTTTTCCTCGACGTTTACGAAACTTAACTACAAAACACCAGTACTGAGACCCAGCTAGATGAGTGCCGCGGGAATCACCTCACGATAGTGGATCTTGCAACACTACCCGGGGCTTGGTATGTCGCTTGATATTAGCGCGCGGGCGATAAGCGCGACTGGCTTTGCGAATTTGCTGGTAGATCCAGCGGCCTTCGGCGTCGTTGCGGGCATAAATTAAAATGTATTCGCGAGTGCGCTGAACCCGCTGGCCCAAGGCCTCCAATGTACTAACAATATTTGGGCTTTTTACCTGCAAATTCAACGGGTTTAATGTGAAGACTGTTTCTGCCCGCGTCGGTGGCGAGGGCGGCTTGTTCAGCCTAGCCTGACGTGCAACGGTTTCTGCAGCAGCAATCAAATTTCTCAATTCGGTGATTTCCGCACGAGGTCCACTAATCTTGGTGGCCCGCCCCAAAAAATAGCGCGCCCGGGTGAAATTACCGCGATTTTTTTGCTCATCTGCCATCGTCAAATAACGATCGGCAATAGCTCGAACACCCAGTACTGCCCGTCGATTACTCTTATCCAACAGTAAAACCGCCCGGTAGCGATCGTAGGCATTGCGCTCGATGGGCGTCGTTAAACGATCATAGGCCAGATCGTAATCGGCCTGGGCAAGCAGGTCATCGATGAGGTTTTGCCGCGGGGTCTGTTGCTCGGTGGCCTGAACGGCCAGTGTGACAAACAGTAAAATAATTAGCGCCAACGCGCGATGGAAAAATGTATTGATCAGCATGTCATTAATGGTGGTAGATTTAGGTTAGGCTATACTGCCAAAACCGCAACCGATATCAAGTACTTTTCCCCTCATCAGCATCCCAGCCACCCTCCATTTAGGTTTGTCCCAGCTGAAATTCCGGATCGCGGTCAGTTCGTTTGATTCAGCGCTCATCGTTGATATGCCAGTGTACTTCTTGAGCACGGTTACCAAACTGGTGGTGGCTGCTGCCATCCGAAAAGTGTAATTGCAAAATGCCGAATTTTATATTGTCTTTCAGTTGCTGAACATACACTTCAAAATCCCCCTCAGTACTTTTCGAAAAACCATATATTTTGATTTGGACGTTTTTTAAAGATGAAAGCAATTTAATTTTATAAAAAAATAATTTGGCAATTAATAGCAATAAATACCATTTACAAATTTCAATCACTTAAGTGATTGAAATTTCGAGAAAAAAATCGAGCTTTTGTCTTTCGAGCGAAGATTAATTCATTCATCAATTAATCAGAGTATTCCATGGCTCCACAAGAGATAAAAATAAAATTCAAGCCAGATTAAAATTAGAAAAATTTTCTACACTATCAATCATCTTGCGTCGCATAAGCATACGACTTCTTCAAGGAAAAGCGCTTTTCCTAATCGTCTATTATTTTTAATCATGCTATTTAAACCATCATTTATAGGGATTTTTAAGACTTTTTATTTTTCTCATCAATTTATAAATTTAAGACTTTTTCAGTACGTTCGACAATAACGTCAAGTATTCAACATCTAACCATTGGTTATGGTAATCAACCGATTTTTGGCTGCGCCCAATTGGAGATAGGTAAAAATAAGACGTCGGCGTTTTCGATTTGCATTATTTTGCTTGCGTAAACAAAGGCCTATAGGTAACGCTATTAACTTTGGTTCATCTTTGTAATCGACAGGCTGTTGCTATAGAATTCTCGGCCTCTTATAGATCCCGCATCATCAAGATCATAGATAACTGATCTTCTCTAATCTTCGCCTAATTCAAGGCGAAAACTATTACATTTTTTGAGAGTAATAAATGTTCGAATTTCATCCAAGTAAAGTGGCGAGCGCCAAAAACGACTTGTTATCGGGCTTAACCGTAGCACTAGCGCTGGTGCCCGAAGCAGTTGCATTTGCCTTTGTCGTTGGGGTAGACCCGCTTGTCGGTCTCTATGCGGCATTTATGGTGGGATTAATCACCGCTTGTATCGGCGGTAGGCCCGGAATGATCTCCGGTGCCACCGGCGCACTGGCGGTGGTGATGGTGTCGCTGGTTGCAGAACACGGTGTCGAATATCTGTTTGCCACTGTGGTACTCATGGGTGTTTTGCAGATAACGGCAGGCATCCTAAAACTGGGCAAGTTTATTCGTATGGTGCCGCATTCCGTCATGCTGGGTTTCGTCAACGGTTTAGCTATTGTGATTTTCCTTGCGCAGCTCAGCCAATTCGGCGTACCGGGCGAGCCCGGCTGGTTAGACGGTACCTTTCTGGAAGGTTCTACCATCGATGTCGCGTGGTTGAGCGGCATTCAATTATATTTGTTGCTCGGCTTGATACTTTTGACCATGTTTATCACTCACTATCTGCCCAAGATTACCAAAGCCATTCCCTCCTCTCTGGTCGCAATTGTCGTAGTAAGCCTGCTAGTCATTGGATTAAATTTAGATACACGGGTCGTTGGAGACATCGCTTCAATTAAAGGTGGATTCCCCAGCTTTCATATTCCCTCCGTCCCGTTTAATTTTGAAACACTGGCAATTATCTTTCCTTACGCGCTAATTCTGGCGGCGATAGGATTGATTGAATCACTGTTGACACTGCGCCTGGTCGATGAAATTACCGAGACTCGCGGTCGCGGGAACAGGGAATGCGTCGGCCAGGGGGTTGCTAATACTGTTACCGGGCTTTTTGGCGGCATGGGTGGTTGCGCGATGATTGGTCAAAGTATGATCAACGTCAATTCGGGCGGGCGCGGCAGATTATCCGGAATTTCAGCCGCACTATTTTTATTAGTTTTTATTTTAATTGCCTCGCCACTGATAGAAGCCATTCCCCTCGCTGCACTAATCGGTGTGATGTTTATCGTCGTCATCGGCACCTTTGAGTGGAGCAGCTTTCGCATTATCGGAAAGATTCCCCGCGGAGATGCGTTAGTTCTGATCTTGGTTTCGGCGGTAACCGTTGCTACTGACTTGGCACTGGCGGTGATTGCTGGGGTAATAGTCTCAGCGCTAGTATTTGCCTGGGAACACGCAAAGCGTATTCGTGTAGAAAGCCGCGAAGATCACAACGGCAGCACCGTTTACGGCGTGATCGGACCACTATTTTTCGGTTCCGTTACCTCGTTTCTGGAACAGATTGACCCGAAGCGAGGCAAGGAGCAGGTAGTTATTGATTTTATGCGCTCGCGCGTTGCCGATCACTCAGCCCTAGAGGCCATAGATACTTTAGCTGAACGCTTTTTCAAAGAGGGGAAGATTTTGCACCTTGTGCATTTGAGCGAAGATTGCCGCGGAGCTCTGCGAAAGGCTGGCAACATGGTCGAAGTGAACGTGATCGAGGATCCCAAATACTTTGTCGCCGATGATCGACTGGCTTAATTAAAATTAATGGAATCGGTAGAAAAGTGAACAAAGGCGGAAGCATCAGCCCCTTTGGAAAAACCAGAATACTCTGATGAATTCATCTATGTAGGTGCTGCACTTAGGACTTGAGTTCACCGATTGTAGAGAAGGCTTCAATCGTCTCCCGACTAAAAGTCTCTGCTCGCTTGTCATCTAATGGGGTGGCAACCAGTAATCGACTTTTTCTTTCAACGTGTGTCTCGATACCACCACTACCTTTTGCGCCCTCAACACTATCACTTTCCCAA
>JBLIHY010000042.1:0-19008 GCA_047634655.1 Cellvibrionaceae bacterium | reverse complement strand
CGACCAAAAAACATTTTCTTTCCAGTAGACTTTGCTAAGCCATTTAAATTTCTTCCTTAACCTGGACGCTGATTGGCTTTTTAATTGACCCATTACATCTGCGATTGCATACTTTGGTGGTATTTCTAAAACCATGTGCAAATGATCACCATCAAAGCCAATCGCTTCAAGCTCTACGCCAGGCAAACTTCTTAGCAGCCCCAGTAATAACTTATGAGTATACTCACGGACGCCAGGCTTCAGGATCCTACGGCGGTATTTACAAACCCAAACAATAGGATACTGAAGACGATAAGCACCATGCGCTGATAATTTAACTTCCATTTCAGCACAATACCGCCTCCAGGCTCATTCAACCACGGGCAAACCCGTGGTGTTCTGTCTTCGACCGCATAAACAGTTCAATCACAACAAAAAGCGCTTATGAATTTTTCTACGGCTCGCGGTTAAATCGCCCTATGCTTAGAGCGATTTAAAGACGATATATCGTGATCATTCAGGCCCATTAGATATAAAATTGCATCCAAGCCCAGGTGACTAAGCGATTGTCTGGCCGAAGCTCTGACTAAAGGCTTGGCTCGGAAAGCAATACCGAGACCAGCAATGCCAAGCATAGGCAAATCGTTGGCGCCATCGCCGACAGCAACCACTTGTTCCAATCGGATATTTTCACGGTCTGCCAGCTCGCGCAACAGTGCCGCTTTGCGTTGGCCGTTGATAATAGGTCCCGACACTTTACCCGTGACCTTACCATCCTCAATCTGTAAGTTATTGGCAAATACGTAGTCGATATTCAATTTTTTTTGCAAAATACGCGCAAAGTAGTCGAAACCGCCGGATAAGATGGCCGTTTTATAACCAAGTTGGTTCAGTACCGTAAATAAACGCTCTGCACCCTCCATCAGCTTGAGGCGATCGGCGACCTTGCTCAACACCCTTTCGTCTAAGCCAGCCAGCAAGCTCATCCGCTCGGTAAAACTCTGATCGAAGTCTAATTCTCCTGTCATGGCTCGCTCTGTAATCGCCTTGACTTTATCGCCAACTCCGGCTTCGACAGCCAATTCATCAATCACTTCCGCTTGAATCAACGTTGAATCCATGTCAAAGCAAATTAGTCGCCGCTGTCTGCGAAAAACGGACTCCTCTTGAACGGCAATATCGATATTGAGGCGATGAGACAATTCCATAAATGCACTGCGCAGCGGCGCAATATTTTCAGATACTCCTCGAACTGAAAACTCAATAGAGATTTTAACCTGTCTCAAAAAGGAATTTGAAGGATTGCTGTCGGTTAAGCGGGTGATGCCGTGAAAACTAAATCCGTGTTCAGTCGCAATTGCCATTAGCGAAGCGATATTTCCAGAACCCAGCTGCCTCGCTAACAGAGTAACAATATACCGCTTCGCTTTTCTCAGTTGATCTTTGTTATTGCAATAACTTTTCCGATCCACAAGTTTGAACTGTACTCTATCTTCATGTTGCCCGACCAAGGTCTGCAAATGAGCTCTAAGCTGTTGCTGGCCGATCGTTTCTGGAAGACTAATTAGCAATCCCAAGCTTACCTGTTTGTTGACAACAGCTTGCTCGATATCGAGCACATTCACTTGGTGCTTGGCTAAGGTGTGAATAATCATTGCGCTTATGTCTGGTTGGTTAAATGCAACGATATCGAGACAAAAAACCATTTGATTATTAGAATCTTGGGGGAACATAGAGAGGTAATAAACTTATTTAAGAATATAGTTGGCAAGTAGTCAGATAACGACTCGGGCCGGCTATTATAGCCAGGATGATTCGTTTAAAATAGAGGAATTTTATTGATCAGTCATTCGAGTGTTATCCCAAAAAGTCGACTACCCTACGCTGGCCGAATCTTGCGAGACAATATTCATCAAGGCGACGTGGAAGATCGAGGTTTTTGGCCAAATCAATTTATTGATTGTCCAAGTTCTTAATTGTCAGAGGCGCGTAAAGGTCTGTCGATTGATGGCCTCACATTTCGTAAGACGATCAACTTGGAACGCATTTATCCTAGGTTCATAGTGACAACGTCGATGGTGGGGTTTTTATTTCTATAGTAAATTTCAAATTCAGGTTTAGATCAGCACATCATAAATCACTACTTTTAAGTGCTGTGATACTTGTGATCAATGTGTTGATCCTGCTACTGCTAATTCAGCACGGTCGCCAACAGCAAGCATCACTGCTGGATAATTACGGTTCAACCCTTACACGGATAAACTCGGGACAACTGGCGATCCTAATGAACGGCAAAAACCTAATTGGTCTTCAAGCTCAAATTAACCAGTTAAGTCAACAGGATCGTGTTCTCAGTGCTGCAGTTTACGATGTCGGCAACCATATTCTCGTGCAGTCCGGTAGCGCAAAAATACCCGATTTCGGCCACAAAGAATACTCCCAGGCTATTACACTCGATCAAAATTTATTGGGTACGTTGAGTATTACTTTAGATACTCGGTGGTCGCTACCTTACTTTTATCTCGCACTTATTTTTGCGCTGGCGTGCGCTGGCTATTACCCATTGACGCTTTTGCTACGACAGCTAAAGACGCTAGATATTACAACACCTGGCGACGCGCCAGATCGTGGAACCAATCAAAGTAATAACAATAACAAGGAGGATAAATATCAACACGTTCTGGCCATCATCAAATTGGCAGCCATTGAGAAATTATTTAGTCAATTAAGCGCACAGTCACGGGAACATCAGTTGGTGCTGTTGCAAAACGCTCTAGTAAAAGTAACTGCACTCTACTCTGGAACGCTCTCAGTGATCGACGAAGAGACACTCGTAATTGATTTTGGCAGTAGTTCATTGACTGAAGCCAGTTTTCAAGCCATTTGCGGTACATATTTACTGCAGCAGGCCGCCAGCCGACAACAATGGTTAATTATCCCAAAAAGTGTGATTACTAGCCGAGGGGACCACACTGATATTACCCATCGGATCCAGCAATATCATCTAATAACCGAACATCACAAACAATCATCCAGTTTGCTTGTGGAAAAACCTCTATTGGCCACTGGCGAACTGGAAAGTAGAGTCGAATTTGGCTCCGATGAACATCCCCAATTATCGGTAGTTGCTTTTAAAAAATTCCGCCAAAACTATCATCGATTGTTAGAAAATCAATTAGTGAGAATACTGCAGAGCGAAGAACCTCCACCTGCGCTATAAAAACACGAGAAAAAAGCTGCCAGTTTTAGTGCTTTCCAGATCCTCTTCTCCAGACTTTATTCTTATTCTTCATCTCTCAATACTATTCGATTCGTTTAATGTGGTTGATTCAAGCCATCGCTATCGAGGAGTACTTTAATGAAAAATGGTATACAAATCGTCGGTGGCTGCATCGGCAGAGTGCGCTGTGAATTCACATAAGTGAAATACGCAAAAAAATATCCCGCCGGTTACTTACTGCTAAGCCATTATAAAAAATACCGCATAGCAAATTGCCTTTTAGCTGGTTATGTTGAGTAGGCCACGATGCAGATCTTCGATAATATCTTTTGGATTCTCGAGACCAACGGCTACCCGTATTAAATTGTCAGTGATTCCCGTCTGTTGTTTTTCCTCGTCGCTTAGCCGGCCATGGGTAGTAGTCGCCGGATGAATAATAGTGGTTTTTGCATCGCCCAAATTGGCCGTGATTGATAAAAAATGAGTGGCGTCAATAACTTTCCAGGCCGCATCGCGTCCGCCCTTGACGCGAAATGATAAAACACCGCCAAAGGCTTTTTGTTGCTCGCGTGCAAGAAGATGGTCTCGATGTGAAGGTAAACCGCAGTAAAAAACTTTTTCGACTTGAGGCTGTTCATTTAACCACCAGGCAACCTCCAGGGCATTTACCGAGTGCGCTTGCATTCGCAGATGTAAAGTTTCCAGACTTTTAAGAAATATCCAGGCATTAAATGGACTCATGGCTGGTCCGCAGGTTCTTAAAAAGCCAAGGACTTCATCCATCTGCTCTTCCCGACCAACAACTGCTCCACCGACGCAGCGTCCCTGCCCGTCCAGGTATTTTGTGGCAGAGTGAATAACGATGTCAGCGCCCAGTTCGATAGGACGTTGTAATGCCGGTGTACAAAAACAGTTATCTACGATTAGTAGACAATTTTTTTGCTTTGCTATTTTCGCAAGTCGAGCGATATCGGCAACTTCACACAAAGGGTTAGATGGCGTTTCCAGGAATAGACATTTGGTGTGGTCGTTAATAGCATTTTTCCAGGCCGAGTAATCAGTCAAACTGACAAAAGTTACTCGAACACCCAGCTTCTGAAGGTATTTAGTGAACAGTACGCTGGTCGTACCGAAAATACTGCGTGAACAAACCAGATGATCGCCGGTTGATAGCAGCGCTAAAATGGTACTAAGAATTGCCGACATACCGGACGCGGTAGCGACTGCACTTTCTGCACCTTCTAGAGCGGCGATACGTTCCTGAAAGGCACGGACTGTTGGATTGGTGTAACGGGAATAAACATTTCCTGCCTCTTCGCCTGAAAAACGTGCCGCCGCCTGTTGCGCAGAATCAAAAACATAACTAGAGGTGGTAAATATCGGTTCGCAATGTTCCCCTTCCGACGTCCTGGCCACCCCGGATCTGACAGCAAGAGTTTCGATACCTAACTTGTCTTGGTTATTTTTAATAAAATTTTGCTTGTCTTCAGTCAAAATAATTTACCTGATACATTCATAGATAACTGTGCATTTAATAATTTGCATCGCCGAGTTCGCAGCAAGCCTAATTTCCAGCAACCTCATTATAAATTCCTACGACGTTGGTATTATCCAGGTCCAACGTTCGCTGCTTATCCTGCTGCAAATCATTTCGCGCATTATGTAGATTATCTAAGTATTGTTGATCCACATCCCGAGTCACATATTCACCATTAAAGACTGAGCAATCAAACTGGCTAATGCTTGGGTTACCCTCTACTGAAGCACAGATCAAATCTTCTAGGTCTTGGTATACCAACCAGTCCGCACCTATTATCAGGGCGACTTCTCGATCGCTGCGACCGTGGGCAATTAATTCATTGGCTGAGGGCATATCGATACCATATACATTGGGATATTTGACAGCCGGAGCGGCCGATGCCATATAAACTTTTCTAGCACCGGCATCGCGAGCCATCTGGACGATCTGCTCACTGGTAGTGCCTCGAACAATGGAGTCATCCACAAGTAAAACATTTTTGTCTTTAAACTCTAACCCAATGGTATTTAATTTTTGACGCACTGATTTTTTTCGCTCCCGCTGCCCAGGCATAATAAAGGTACGTCCGATATAGCGATTTTTCATCAACCCTTCACGGAATTTAACACCTAGATTGTAAGCCAGAGCCTGTCCCGCCACCCGGCTACTGTCGGGAATCGGAATCACTACATCAATATCGTGATCTGGTCTTTCCCTCTTGATTTTTTCAGCCAGCTTTTCGCCTTGACGCAATCGTGCTTTATATACTGAAATCCCGTCCATAATCGAGTCTGGCCGCGCAAAATACACATGTTCAAAGATACAAGGAGTGTAGCTTGTCTTGCGCGCGCAAACTTTGGTATATAGTTGACCCTCTTTATTAATGTAAATCGCCTCGCCTGGCTTTATGTCGCGAATTAATGTGAATCCCAGCACATCCATAGCGACGCTTTCAGAAGCGATCATATACTCGGGGCCAGTCAGGGTGTCACGCTTACCAAAAACCAGAGGACGGATACCATTGGGGTCGCGAAACGCAACCAGGCCATAGTTGGTAATCATCGTCACGACGGCATAGCCACCGCTGACCCGCTGGTGAACTTTCTCGACAGCTGTGAAGAAGTCTTCTTCTGTGGCTTTTAATTTACCCAACTTTTGTAATTCTTTAGCGAAGACATTGAGTAATACCTCAGAATCAGAATCTGTATTCAAATGACGCAAGTCTTCGCGATAGAGTTCGTCGCGGACTTCATCAGTATTCGTCAAGTTGCCATTGTGGGCTAAAGCAATGCCATAGGGAGAGTTAACGTAAAAGGGCTGGGCTAAAGCAGGGCCAGAACTGCCTGCAGTTGGATAGCGAACATGGCCAATACCATAGTTCCCGGTCAGGCGGCACATGTGACTGGTGTGGAATACGTCGCGCACTAAACCGTTGCCCTTTTGCTGAGCCAAACGGCCGTTGTCACAAGTCATAATACCGGCGGCATCCTGTCCGCGATGCTGCAACATGGTCAGAGCATCATAGAGCTGAAGATTAACATCATTTTTGCCGACAATTCCGACTAGACCACACATAAACACTCCACTTCTGTTACGACTAGCATTAGTTTGAACCTTGTTCTGGCGTCCGCCAGTTATCTTTTACTTGGTTATATAAAGACTCGAGCAAACGGGTAAACTGAATTTCAAAACTTTGAAAATGCGGAATTAATACGGAATGCTGCCACCATTGATCCTTTGAGACATCGACAAGCTTAGGTGAATAAATCACCAGAACCATAACAATAACGGCGCCGCGCACTAAGCCAAATATCATTCCTAAGATACGGTCTGTGCCCGTTAGTCCTGTGACTTTAATAAGCGTTGCAGTCAAATAGCTGACTATCCCACCGAGAATAAGGCTAATAAGAAATAAGATGGCGAAAGCAAGCATTTGTCTCAGGGAGAAAGATTCAACCCAGGGGGACAGGACAGGCGCTAAGCTCAAACTGAACCAACTAGCCACTAGGAATGCCGTTAGCCAGATCGCCAGTGATAATGTTTCCTTTACTAAGCCACGTTTTAGGCTAATAAGACTGGAGATGCCCAGAATAGCGATAATCAACCAGTCCACCCAGTTCAACATACCCATTTAAACTCTAAAGAACTCTACGTAGGTGAAGACTTTACTCCTGGAAAGTAAAATTATCTCTACTAAATCTGTAAACCAATATGCGTCGGTAAAAATCTTCATAGATATGTAGGTAACAATGTTTTATGCGACGGTAAAGATATGGGTTCTGCCTCGCTACTTATTAGGAAAAATGTGAGCCTAGCAACGTCGCACGGTATCGCGGAAAGTAGCCTGATGCAGGTACGGTACCGTGCGCTATATTCGCACAAAGGCATACCGATTCCAGGCAACTGCTGTCTCTTTTTTCTGGCTATAGGATTTTTAATTTCCCGATGCTGGATTAAAACGAAGAACACGAGCATCCATTTGATAATCTCGATCTACAGTTCGCTTAGTTTTCAGTGCTTGTTCTTTATCGATAAAAGGGCCAATAAAAACACGGAAGAATTCACCCTTGCTTGTAAAGACGGGCTTTGAGTAAGCTTTAAAGTCACTTTCAATCAAGTCTTGAGTCAACTTTTCAGCACTATCTTTAGATTTGAAGCTGGCAATTTGAACGACCCAGCCAACCGGCACTCCAGATTCGGTTAATCGCGCTTTTCCGGAATCAATCGAATTATCCGCTCCCACAGGGGAACCACTCGTAAGGTTATCCTCTTCCATTAATTCCGGTTGAAAGACTGACTGGTTATCTGGCTCGAGAACATTGTCAGGCCGCACTGGCGGCGCAACGATTACAGGTTCAATGACAAGTGCTGGTGGAATCTCACTTTCGGTCTCCAAGGGAGAGCGTTTGTCCTTTTGAAAGAAGGAAGGCAGGAAAATAATACCTAGGGCGACAATTACCATAGCGCCTACTAGGCGTTGCTTTAATTGTTCGTTCAAGATACCCCCAAACCAGACTGTGTGCGGAGTGTTTCGATGACAGATTGCACAGCAGACACAGTGAAGAACGATCCAAACACTACTATTCTATCATCTTCGGTAATTGTAAATAATGCTTCATTAAACGCATCTTCAGCGGATGAAAATTGGCTAACAGAGCATCTCTCGCCGCTTAAGTAATGTGCCAAATCACTCGCGCTGGCAGCCCGAGAGTTATTTTGTAAACCGCCGAGATACCAATGTTCAATTTGATCAAACAGTACAGAAAGCATACTGGGAATATCCTTATTGGCCATAATTGCTACCACAGCAACCGTACGGCCTTTAACTGGCATAGAGACTAAGCGCTTGGACAACTGAATTGCCGCTGCTGGATTGTGAGCCACGTCTAGAATTACCCTTTTGCCGCTCACTCTCTGTTGGTCGAAGCGACCCGGCAACTCCAGCGTTGGCAGGAGTTTTTCAATATCCTCCACGGGTAATTCGAGAGACAAGAAATGCGAAGCGCATAGTGCAGCCAGTACGCTAGATGCGGTTAGATTTAATCTGGTCACACCGATGCCTTGAGGATAATTTGGACAATAGAGAATGCTGCGTTCTGTATCGACTGCTTGAATATGAAAATCTCTATCTGCCAACAAACATGGATAATTTTTCGAGGCCTCTATCATATGAGGAGTCAGACGCGTTTCAGCAATTACCAGCGGCCGCCCTGTACGAGCGATACCCAATTTTTCGCGGCTAATTGTGTTGCGATCATGACCAAGCCATTCTTGATGATCCAGATCAATAGAAGTTATCACGGCAACATCCGGATCAATGATATTCACAGCATCGAGGCGTCCACCCAGGCCAACCTCCAGCAACACATAAGAGACCGCTTGCTGTTTGAAGATCCACAAAGCCGCCAGGGTGCTGAATTCAAAATAAGTGAGTGAGACATTTTCTCTAACGGCTTCTATCACAACAAAGGCTTGGCAGATCAGCTGATCACTGACCGCTCGACCATTTATTCGAATACGTTCGTGATAATTGGAGAAATGCGGCGATGTGTAGGCGCCAACTGAGTGGCCGGTTAACAAAAGAAGTTGTTCCAAAGTGTGTACACAAGACCCTTTTCCATTGGTTCCCGCAACAGTAACCACGTGAACTTTACGATTATTGATCTGACTGTTGAACGACGCAGAGTGCTGATGGCTAATGGACGAAGAAGATTGTAGTAAATCCAACCGCTTAGCCACTAGATGAATGCGCTGTAAGCTTAGGTCGATGGTACTGGGATGAAGTTGTTGTAGCCAACTCAGCCATTGGTCCAGTGTTTTCTCAGAGGTTAGTGCAGGCAAGTGTTGACCGATATCTTTAATATTGCTGAAATTAATCTTCCTGCAGGATAAATTTTTCAAGCTCGACTTCTTCAGCGTCCTCGGTCATTTCGACGGTATCCTGACGATAGTAGGTAAATTTCTTCAGTAGTGTGCTGATTTTGTCACGCATCTCATTGCGATGAATAATCATGTCGATGGCACCATGCTCCAATAAAAATTCACTGCGCTGGAAGCTTTTGGGTAATTTTTGACGAATGGTTTGCTCAATAATCTGGGGGCCTGCAAAGCCAACTCGAGCGCCAGGTTCGGCAACGTTGAGGTCTCCCAACAAAGCTAAGCTGGCGGAAACCCCTCCGTAGACCGGATCTGTCATAAAGGAAATATAAGGTACGCCTTTTGACCTCAGACGCTCAATCACTGCACTGGTCTTCGCCATCTGCATCAAGGAAATCAGAGCCTCTTGCATGCGGGCACCGCCAGTTGCGGGAAAACAAACTAGAGGAATATTTTCATCGAGTGCAATTTGAGCGGCACGAGTAAATTTCTCGCCCACGACATAACCCATTGAACCACCGTGAAACGAAAACTCAAAGGCCGCCACAACTATCGGCTGCTCGTGGAGTAAGCCTTTCATCGTAACAATGGCATCTTTCTCACCGGTCTCTTTTTGAGCTTGGGAAAGACGATCTTTATACCTTTTCACGTCTTTGAAGTTCATGCGATCTACGGGTTCGACATCGGCAGCTATTTCCTCACGATCATCTTCATCGAGAAAGATATCCAGACGACGACGGGCGCGGATGCGAAAGTGGTGATCACATTTCGGACAAACGTCCAAATTACGCTCAAGCTCGGGACGATAGAGCACCGCTGCGCATCTGACGCACTTTTTCCACAGCCCCTCAGGCACTCGGCTATTACCGCTACTATGCTTTGACTTTGCTTTTGAAGGAACGATTTTATCTAGCCAGCTCATATAGTCGTTTGGTCTCTGTTAATGTTTTATGACTTTACTTAAACTTAAGAGATTACTACTAACACTGATCGAGACCACTACGAATGTCTCGGGCTAGTTTTCGGACACCATTGACGATAGTAAGGTCGTCCGCCTTCAATGAAGCGCCCATTTTATCAACAAAAATACTACCCACAACAGCGCCATCGGCATATTGAGCGACGGATTTAGCAGACTGACCATCCTTAATGCCAAAACCTACGCACAATGGCAAATCGGTCAGTTGACGGATTTCCATAATTTTCTGTCTCACCGACTCTGTGTCCAGATTACCGGCACCCGTTACACCTTTGAGAGAAACGTAGTAAATAAAGCCACCCGCCATGGATATAATATGGCGAATACGAGATGGCGTTGTTGTCGGCGCTAAAAGAAAAATATTCTCGAGACCCAGTGTCCTCAAAACCTTACTAAAAGCTTCGGATTCTTCGGGGGGCAAATCCACTGTCAGAACACCATCTACACCAGCTTCAGCGGCCCTGTATGCGAAGCGGTCATATCCCATTCGCTCTATCGGATTGGCATAGCCCATTAGCACAACCGGCGTAGTGGTGTTACTAAGACGGAAAGACCTAACAAGCTCAAGTGTATTAGTTAAGCTGAAGTTATGAGTTAATGCGCGCTCGTGACCCAACTGGATTACTTGGCCTTCGGCCATGGGGTCCGAGAAGGGAACGCCCAACTCAATGACATCGACACCCTCTTCAACTAGGGCGTGCATTGTAGGTAAGGTTACATCCGGACGAGGATCACCGCTAACGATATAAGCGACAAAAGCTTTGCGCCGAGAAGCTTTTAGCGCAGTCATGCACTGGATAATTCGATTCATAAAGACTGTTTCTAATGGATAAGCAAGCTGGGAACCGAGACAGAGAGCGACAAAGTTTGTCTGGAAGTCATCTATTGAGCGGAAGAAGATTAATTATAGGCTACAGTTCAATACCGTCTATTTCCGCAACAGTGAGTATGTCTTTGTCTCCGCGACCAGACAGATTCACCACAATGGACTGATCGACGGGCATCTCTGCAGCCATTTTTTTGACGTGAGCTAAGGCGTGACTAGTCTCAAGGGCAGGCATTATACCTTCAACCAAAGTCAATTCACGGAACGCCGCCAATGCTTCGTTATCGTTGGCGGCGACGTAGTCAACTCGACCGAGATCTTTCAACCATGAGTGTTCTGGACCTACCCCGGGATAATCCAACCCAGCAGAAACGGAGTGAGTTGCGGCAATCTGCCCATTCTCATCTTCCATTAAATAGGTGCGGTTTCCGTGTAGAACACCAGGAACACCATCGTTCAGTGGGGCCGCATGACGACCCGTTTCGACGCCGTCACCACCGGCTTCGACGCCCACCATCCGCACTGACTTATCGCTGAGAAAGGGATGAAACAGGCCGATTGCATTAGAGCCACCGCCCACACAAGCTACAAGAGCATCGGGTAATCGACCGATTTGTTCAAGACACTGCTGCTTGGCTTCGCGGCCGATGATCGATTGAAAATCTCTGACCAGCTGTGGATAAGGATGCGGACCAGCCGCAGTACCGATAATATAAAATGTATGATCTACATTGGTTACCCAATCGCGCATGGCTTCATTCATCGCATCTTTCAGGGTGCGTGTTCCCGATTTTACGGCGTTCACCTTAGCGCCCAGTAGTTTCATGCGATAAACATTTAAAGATTGGCGGTGGACGTCTTCCTCACCCATAAAAACTTCGCATTCTAGTCCAAGGCGAGCAGCTACTGTAGCGCTGGCTACTCCGTGTTGGCCGGCGCCAGTTTCGGCAATCACTCGTCGCTTACCGGAGTATTTTGCTAATAGGGCCTGCCCAATGGTGTTGTTAATTTTATGGGCGCCCGTATGGTTAAGATCTTCTCGCTTGAGATAGATTTGCGCACCGCCAATTTGTTTGGACCAGCGTTCCGCGTGGTAAAGCGGGGATGGACGGCCTACATAATGTGCCATATCTTTATCGAACTCCGCCTGAAATCCAGGGTCGTCCTTTAAGTGATGATACATTTCGGCTAACTCGTCTAAAGCCGCTATCAACGTCTCGGAAACAAAGCGGCCTCCGTAAATACCAAAATGCCCAACCTTATCTGGGAAGCAGGCATAATCGATGACTTTGGCGGTGGATAGATCGTTCACACTATTGCTCCGTTACAAACTGAGATTAGAATATTTAGCATATTGAATAAAGCGCATAATTTTTTCTGGATCCTTCTTACCCGGCATCGATTCTACACCGCTGCTAACGTCTACCGCATAGGGGCGTGTTAATTCAACAGCTTCGGAAACGTTTTCTGGATTCAGGCCACCAGCCACAATAATCGGCTTAGTTAGCGAACTGGGCACCCGATGCCAGTCGAACACTTCTCCCGTCCCACCGGGCTGTCCAGGTTTGTAGGTATCCAGCAGAAATCCCAAGGCATCCTTATACTCATTCTCCAATGTTGGGAAATCTACATTATCATCCATGCGAATGGCTTTAATAAATGGTCGATTAATGCTGCAGCAGAATTTAGCGGTCTCATCACCATGAAACTGCAAAAGGCTCAACGGTACTCTACGCAACACCCTTTCGACTTCATTACGTGTCGCATCGACAAAAAGACCAACTACAGTAACTAGAGGGCCGACAGACATGGCGATCTTGCGTGCTGTTTCGATTGTCACATAACGGGAGCTGGCAGAATAAAACACCAGGCCGATAGCATCGGCACCGTTGGCAATGGCCAGTAGCGCATCATCAGGCGATGTGATGCCACACACCTTAACGCGCACTCTCTGTGAAGCAACGCGGTGTTCGGTAACGTCCACTGGTTTAGTTGGGGGAGAAACTACCGTCAAATTAACTCTCGATAAGTTGCACTCAAACTAATTTAGATCTTTTGCAAAGATATCGTCGATTTTTTGCACAACATATCAATCGAAAATCCCAGAGGGTTCGACCAAAAAATTGTTACTTATGGACGAAATCAGAACTGACCGGCGGATGCGGCCATTTAACTTACAACTGTAAACAAGCTGCAGCAAATAGCTAAGTAAGCATTATGCACAATCGTAGCCTATAAAACTTCCGTAGTTATTGACGAAACTAAAAGAGTCATATTATCAGAAAGCCATCATTATTACCGGCAATAGTACTTCAGAGAACATCATAGCCCGACAAAATATATGGTCCTTTTACACTGGCAGGCAATTTAAACTCTTGGTCATAGTCAACCGCTACTAGATACAATCCAGCTGCAGGCGCTGTCACGTGAGCACAGCGCCGATCTTTACTAGCCAGGACCGATTCCACCCAGTTAACGGGCTTTTCGCCAGCAGCTACCGCAAGTAGTACCCCCATAACATTACGAACCATATGATAGAGGAAGGCTGTTGCCTTAATCTCAGTAATAATGAAATTTTGCCAACGAGTTACAGTAATCTTTTCGATACATCGAACGGGGCTCCTGGCTTGGCAACCAGAACCACGAAAGGCGCTGAAGTCGTGTTGTCCAACTAAATATTGGCTGGCTGCAATCATGGCATCAACATCCAAGCGACGACGATCCCAGGTCACGAAACCATCCATTAAAGCAGAAGGTGTGGGTGTGTTGTAGATAATATAGCGGTAAGTTCGGGCCTTCGCGGAGAATCGGGCATGGAAGATCGGTGAGACACTCTGAGCCCAGCGAATACTGATGCCTGCTGGCAACTTAGTATTAACACCGCGCAACCACGCTCGCAGTGGGCGCTGCGCTAGTGTATCAAAATGAATAATTTGATTGCTGGCATGGACGCCGCGATCTGTTCGGCCCGCGCAGACCAGCTGAATTGGCTCGTCGCACACTAAACTCAAGGCGTCTTCTAGGCCAGCTTGGACTGTTGAAGCAGTTGTTTTTTGTGATTGAAAACCGCGAAAATAATCGCCGCGATACTCTATACCCATTGCTATTCGCTGCATGCCCGCGGGAAATAGCCGGAGGTCAGTAACTTCGCTACTGCGCTTATGATTTTCAGACATTAGTAAGGTGGAAAAAGAGGTTAGAGACTAACACTCGATACTGGATCGTTTTTACTGAGAAGGCGCTTAGCGCACCAGCGCATGGCTGAAGCGACAGCAAAGAGCGAGTGAAAACCTTGAAGATTATCAAATCTTATAAGTCTCTCATTAACTCCTGAGCTTCGTCTTTCTGCTGCTGATTCCCTTCATCCAAAACCTCAACCAGGATATCTTTAGCCCCCTCATGATCGCCCATATCTAAGTAGGCCTTGGCAAGATCAAGCTTAGTGGCCGTTTCATCAGAGACCTGCGGGAAATCGAATTCATCTTCTTCAGCAGTAGATAATTCATCAGAAGTCAAAGAGTTATCCAACACGGGTGGTTGTAAAGATAAAGTTTGTTCAATTTCATCAATGTTGAGATCATCTTTGAAAATTTCAGTGTTTTCATTACCTGATATCGTACTCTGTGAATCGGTATCATCGACGTCAAAATTGTCATTGATATCTCCCGTCATCGCACCAATTTCCTTATCGAGGTCGGAAATATTGATGTCGCCACGGGGGGGGAAGTCTAAATCCAAATCTCCAATTTCACCTTTTGATCGATTCTCTAAGTGCGGGGCGAAATCTTCTTTGTCGTCATCCAAATCGAAGTCTGCGCCGAGATTTTCGGCGGTTTTTAGATCTTTCTCAGAAGAGCTATCCAGTAGAGATTCGTGGTATTCAAAACTTGAATCATCGACATCTGTAGCCAGTTCGATAGCACCTTCTTCCAAATCGATAGGAGACTTAGCGAAATCATCGTCAATATTAAGATCCAATCTAGTTATATTATCGAGTGAGCCTTCTGTATTTGCTAGATCAGTGTTTGGAGCTTGTAAATCCAGCTCTGACGAGTCGGTGATTGACTCGCCATCAGGACCTAAAGGGTACTCTAGAGTGCCTAATGTTTCGATCTCTTTAGTTTCCAAATCACTTATATCATCATGACCATCGTTAAGAGATAGATTTTGATTTGATGTCGACTTCGGCTCACTGTCCAGATCTAAGTCCCCGGTTTCGGGTTGTGGTCTATCATCATTCCATTCGAGCGCAGCATCATCACTATATGAGAGTGACGAGTCTTGATCGTCAAAATCTGTATCAAAAGACAGTTCGCTGTCGCCATCTAACTTGAGATCATCTTCTAATTGATCAAGATCCAGATCGAAGTCCAGATCTTGTAGGTCTGAATCTGTACTTTTCGCTGATTGCGCGACAGGATTATTATCTTCAGCATCGAGATCGAGGTTCAGTGCTTCGAGATCTTTGCCTGTAGATGAGCTGCCTTCATTCGAGCTGTAAAGTTCATCAGAGTTATCAACTGGAGAGTATGAGTATGAGTCTGTGTCGAAGTCTTCAATGCCTTCGATAGCGCTACGCAGCTTTTTTGCTTGCTGAATAACGTTTTGGTCGTCAAGTGGTAAAAGTTGCGCATATTGCTCATCGAACGCCTCTGCATTCTGTGTCGATGAGTAAATACGCAACAAAGACAGGCGCGCATCGGTGTTGTCGGGATTTTGTTGAATTTCCTTTTCGAGCAATTCGATGGCCTTGTCTTGTTGACCCAAACTCGAATAGATGTCGGCCTCTGCTACGACATCCTCAGTCTGGGCTTCGACAGGTTCCGGCTCGACGTCATCAAAATCAACAAGCTCCTCGGCAGGCAGGAGTTCGTCGTCACCTGATGTGTCGAAGTCATCATCATCCTGATCAAAATCAAAATGGTTAAACTCATCTTCTTTTTTGTTTTTACTGCTGTTTCGTAACAAAATCAAAACCACCAAAAAAAGCGCAATCAAGCCTCCGCCGATGACGTATTTATTGCGCTCAATTAACTCGACATATGAATTAGCTGTCGGCTGCGACTCTTCTGCTGCGGTGACAAGAGGACGAGAAGGCTCGGCAACTGCAACTGTCTCCTGGCTATCTTCTGCTTCTATGGTTTCGGAAGTAGTGGAGTCGGCCGCGGAAGAATCTCCTAAGAAGATTCCACTTTCACTTTCCGGGATCGCACTTTCTTCGTTTTCTAAAGGTAAATTTTCCACTTTTTCATCGGTAGCGGATTGAGTCGCTAATTCAAGTGCCTTTAACTGATTATTGGTGACCTCAGCCAGACGCTCCATGGTATCAATTTGCGACTGGAGCTCAGCAGCTCGATCTCGCAGCTCAGTGTTCTCCCGCCGAGATCGATCTAGCTCTTCTTGGAGCAAATTCATTTCACTGCGAAGAGCACCGCCATTGCTGCTGAGACCAGAGCCCTGTTGCCCGCTTCTAGCCGCCGACCCAAGAACCAGCCGTCCCTCTGGCTGAGTGGAATTGTTAGTGTTGGAGACAATTGCTGGATCTACTGAAATCAGAGTCTGTTTTTGTACTTGGCGCTGTTTCCACGCCTGGGTTTGTTGACGTACAGAAGCTATTGCTTCGCCGGTACTAATTTGAGCGATTTCACTTTGATCCGGAATCCGTAAAACCTGGCCTCTGCGCAATAAATTAATATTGTTATTGATGAAAGCATCTGGATTAGCCCTTTGAATAGCGATCATAGTTTGATTAATTGAAGGCGAGCCACCTGGTAAAACATTTCTGGCAATTTCGCTCAGCGTGTCTCCGGAGCGCACCTCATAACGATCAATTACAGCTGAATCATAAGTAGATGCTGTTTCAGCGGTAGCATCTCGACTGACGGGTATCGAAGGCGAAACAGGAGGATCACTCGGTAGCGACCTCGCGGTTGTAGCCTGTGCGGCGGCCTTGGCCTCAACGGTATTGGAAGGAGATACAGCCGTAGCTACAGATGAATCCTTAGCAAATACTGGAAGATCTAACAACAGGGTGTATTCGCGTAATATACGACCACTGGGCCACCGTACGTCCAGTAAAAAATTTAAGTAGGGTTCGATAACTGGCTTTGTTGTGGTTATCCGAATGTACGGGTTGGATGGGTTATCCAGAACCACAGAATATCTCATGCTAGTTAAAAAGAAGAGTCGGTCCAGACCAGCTCGCTGAAAATCTTGTCGGGAGGCTAGACTGACAATAATTTCCTCTTCGGAGAGATCCCGTGCTTTCAAAAGTTGAATGTCGGCTACCAATGGCTCATTAAACTGGGACTTTAAGCTAATTTCACCTAGTCCCAGCGCATTAACCAGGCCCGCATGAAAGAGTCCAACAGTGATTATGATGATGGCAATTCCGCGACGTTGCATAGAGATATCCCGTTTCAATGTGTCCCACTTTTTCTATGTCTGCCTGCACTCGTTACCGGATTTGGAAAAAAGGGCAGACAATAGCTATGATTGTGTTAACTAGGCTGTAGATTATTTGTCTCTCATTCACTTTCCAAAAAAATGTTTATTTCCAGCAAGAGACTTTACTGGAAAACCTCGAATAAACATTCAAACCTCCACCTAAGTATTCATTATTAGTGGCTTTTTATCAACTCTCGCGTGATTTGAATTGTGTTGATAGCAGCACTTTTTTTGACGCTGTCGATCATCATCCACAGATTAATCCCATTATCGTGAGACATATCCTGGCGAAGACGGCTAACGATAATGGATTCACTCCCCGTGCCATGGGTAACCGGGGTGGCCATTTTATTTTTATCTATATAATCTAAGATTCTGATTTCGCTATTCTTTTCAAGGATTTGACGCGCATTATCCAGCGTTAACGGTTCGATTGTATCGAAAGTGACTGCCATGCAGTCAACATAAAAAATCGGAGCTTGGATACAAACTGCATTAATGTTTAAAGTTTCGTCGCCCAGAATTCGACGGGTTTGCTGTACCAGGCGTTGTTCAGTATCTGAATGGCCATCATCTGCGATATCGCCAATGCTAGGCAGAAGATTAAAGGCAATTTGTTTGGGATAAACCTCTGCTTTCGCACCGCGTCCGTTCAGAAGGCTGGCCGTCTGAGAAGCCAATTCGTGTAAAGCTTTTTTTCCATGACTGGAAACTGACTGGAGTGCTGTAACATTGACTCGTTTAATTCCAACGGAATCCATAAATGGCTTTAGCAGCGTCGTCAACTGAATCGCGTTACTATCGGGATTAACGACTAGCTTTGGCTTGGCTGCCAACAAATGGCCATTGACGAAAGGGACAATTAAAGGTGCTGATTCTGCAAATACCTGACTGTTGTCGATAACCAAACAGCCCTTCGATTGAGCCGCCGATAGGGTCGACGATGACACCTCACTGTTGGCGACAAAAATAACCAAGTCTACTTGAGCAAAATCAAAATCACTGAGTTCTCTTACTACCACTGGCCGACTGCGGAACATTAAGCTGGTACCCGCTGTGCGCTGACTCGCCAGAAGATACAGTTGTTCAATCGCAAGTTCTTGTTTTCCCAACAGCTCGATAATGACCTCGCCAACGGCTCCAGTTGCGCCAACCAACGCCAATTTTATAGATTTCATAAGTTTTTCTGATTAAACCTTTAGATTTAGAAAGATAGAGGAAACGCGAGACTTATAAGGTCTGCAAATAGCAGCGCTTAACTGTCAAGAGCTTTTTTTGCACGGAGAACAATTTCGATGTTTGTATTTTCAGCACCAAAACCAATAGCTGATATTTTTGACCCACTAAAAATTCGCCCAGTAGTCAGTGATCATCCTGGCTATGTAAGATGGCCAGTCTAAAAATCACCTTCTGACAGATTGAATTTTCACAAATTAATAGCGTTGCCGAATGATCCGCAACATACGCCGCAAAGGTTCGGCCGCGCCCCAAAGTAACTGATCTCCTACCGTGAAGGCGCTCAAGTACTCGGGACCCATATTCATTTTGCGCAGGCGTCCGACCGGAATATCCAACAGACCTGTCACTGCGGCCGGCGTCAAGTCTCTGAGGCTCTCTTCCCTGCGATTGGCAATAAGTTTAACCCAAGGGTTACCTGCCGC
>JBLIHY010000041.1:0-19525 GCA_047634655.1 Cellvibrionaceae bacterium | reverse complement strand
CGTCGCCATATCTTCATCGTTGGCAAAGTAAATTTGACGGTTGTTTCCTCGCTGAATCATATGCTGTGCAATACCAATTGGACATAGACGTGCTCGTCTCGGCAACCTTCCTTCCTTGAAATAAACTCATTTCTTTAATCCATTATTATCAAAACTCAAATACCTTTAAAGGAGTTTTTACATGTGACTAAGAGCGTCAAAAAATGTGGAGAAATTCCCAAAAAATTAGGTTGCTTGATTACAACTTTGCGCGACTTGGTTATTAAGAATTGTATCAATCTAGTGGCGAAGATCGAGTAGACTCCGTCGATAATACTTTCGTCAGTATTGCATAAGTTCTCAGCTCATTTTCGCCAGGTGAATGCCATTATATTTTAGCTAAAAAATGTAATAATATTAGCAAGTTATACGATATTTACGCCAAGATTCTTAGCCTATTGCACGAGATTGAACCCGAAGACTATTTTCTCAATAAAATCCGTATTCCCAAGTGTTCAGACAAAGAGCTGATCGCACTGAACCTTGCCGCAGAGTGTCTTGGTATTGATTCAGAACGATATTTATTTAAAAAAATTCCGGCTGAACTCAGCGCTAAAGTCGAACGTTCTGTTTGCAACCGAAGGCGGCGCAACCTGAAGAGTAAATTAGAACAAATTTGCAAGCGCGTTGATCGGCGACAAAGGCTATTTGAGTCGTCAATACCAACACGATTTTGCGCCTTTCAATCCTGTTATGCGAAAAGCAAGAAAACGAATTGAAACTTTGTTTTCTCAACTCTGTGATCAATTCATGATTCGTTGTAATTACGCTAAATCTTTTACAGGGTTCGCAACAAGAATCTCATCCAAAATAACAGCGCTTACCATGAGCCAATGGATCAATAAAACGAATGGTAATAATATTAACCATTTAAAAATTGTCGTGGCCTAAATGCACCACGGGTTTCACTTATAAAATATTAGTGAGCAGTTTTACCTGTACGGCACTATTTGCGTCACCACGATTGCGTCGATAGCGGCCATTAGATAACAGAGTCCAACTGTTCCAGTCATCTTCGAGATAAAGCTGTAATTCTTCCAGTACCCGTTTCTGTGTGTCCGCATCTTCAATGGGAAAACCGGTTTCTACACGGCGATTGAGGCTGCGCTCCATCATGTCGGCGCTAGCGCCGTAGAGTCCGGGCGAGCTGTTCTTGAAATAATAAACCCGCGAGTGCTCTAAAAAACGCCCGACAATGGAGCGCACGTGAATATTTTCGGATACCCCGGGTGTCTGGGGGCGTAGGCAGCACATCCCGCGAACAATTAAATCGATTTTTACCCCTGCTTGAGAAGCCTTATAAAGCGCTTGAATAATATCGGTATCAGTCAGTGCATTGGTTTTGAGGATGATATGTCCCTGTCCACCGACTTTACTGGTCTCCGCTTCTACTTCGATAAACTCAATAATGCGCTGTTTGAAATTAAAAGGCGCGTTGAGCATTTTCTCAATAGCTTCAGTTTTTCCCATGCCGGTGAGCTGACGAAAAATACGATGCACGTCTTCGGCCAGGACCGAATCGGAAGATATCAGCGAATAATCGGTATAGATTCGCGTGGTGGAGGCATGATAATTACCGGTGCCCAGATGAACGTAACGCACGAGTTTTTTATTTTCTCGACGCACGATAAGCAGCATTTTGGCGTGTGTTTTGTAGTCCACCACGCCATAGACGACCACTGCGCCAGCCTCTTGAAGGCGACTGGCCAACTCCAGATTGTCTTCTTCGTCGAAACGCGCTCGAAGTTCAATGACGGCAGTGACTTCCTTACCACTACGCGCGGCTTCAATCAACGCATTGACAACCGGAGAGCGATTGCCAGTGCGGTAAAGCGTCTGTTTGATGGCCAATACATTGGGGTCTTTGGCGGCTTGTAGCAGCAATTCAATAACCGGTGCGAAGGATTCGTAAGGATGATGTAACAGGTAATTCTGCTTATTGCGGATGCTGTCGAAGATGTGATCTTTGGCGTTCAGGCCTCTAGGGATTTTCGGTGTGACCAGGGGGTAAGTCAGATCAGTGCGATTTACCAGATCCATGATTTCCATTAATCGATTTAAGTTTACCGGTCCATTGACCAAGTAAAGGTCTTCTCTCGTCAGTGCCGCCTCGTTCAGTAGAAAGTCCACCAAAGGTTCTGGACAGTTGTCCGCCACTTCGAGGCGAACCGCGCGACCGAAACGCCGGGTGTGTAATTCCCCGCGAAGTGCGAGAGCCAAATCCTGCACACTCTCGCCATCCAGATCCAGATCCGCATTGCGAGTGATGCGAAATTGATAACAGCCATTGACTTTCATTCCCGGAAACAGTCGATGAGCGTGGGCGTGAATCATGGACGACAAAAACACTAAATTATCGCCGTTTTGACAAAGCTCATTCGGCAGACGAACTAAACGCGGCAGAGAGCGCGGCGCCGGGATGATGGCGAGACCGGTCTCGCGACCGAAGGCATCTTTACCTTCTAGGGAGACAATAAAATTAAGGCTTTTATTGACTAGCCTCGGAAATGGATGGGCGGGGTCTAGACCAATAGGGCTGATAATCGGCATGATCTCTTTCTTGACATATCTTTTTACCCATAGCTCTTGCTCCGGCGTCCACAGATTTCGGGCTAGAAAACGAATATTTTCATTGGCGAGCGCCAGTAGAAGAACGTTGTTAAAGGTGGTGTATTGAAGAGCGATGTTTTCGTGACAGATCTGACTGATTTGACTTAATATTTCCACGGGATGTTGGCCGTCCATACCCACGATTTCGCGCTGCATGAGTAAATCTTTTTTTAGATTAGCCACGCGAATTTCAAAAAATTCATCCAGATTCGAACTAAAAATTAACAGGAAGCGCAGCCGTTCTAGAAGAGGGTGGTCGTCATCCAGAGATTGTGCCAAGACACGCTGATTGAAAGCCAAGTGACTTAATTCGCGATTAAAGTAGTAATCGGCAGAGTTCAAGTCGATACTGTTTTCTGTCAAGGTTAGTGGTATGGGTGCGGTAGCCGCAGTCTTGCTAGCCGAGGCCTTGTTGGCCACGGTCTTCTTAGCTGTAGTTTTTTTAGTCATAGTCTTGTGGTTTTTCAGTGAAGTAATAAAAAGTGATATCGATGATAGTGCGAGGCCTCATCATTACTAATTTTTTGACTATTAATCTCTTGTTTGAAACCGTGTCAATGTTGCATCTATTCGCTCAGTATCTGAGCGAAAATAGCCCTCTATTTTTATCGAAAATGTTATTGCGAAACCTTATCGGCTTCTATTGGTCAGAGCCTTCAGTCTAGCACTTTTTAATTAAAACCAGCATTTTCGCTTCCACCGCCAAGAAAAGTATGGGAGTCTTTTTTCAGAGTTAATTAGCACCTATCTAAAAATTAAATTTTAGTAATCTCTCACCGAAATAAATTAATTTATTTCTAGGTAAATAAGTCACTTCCTAGAGGTTTAAGGACACGAATTCATAAATCAATCAATTTTTAGATAGCTTCTAGTAAGCTGGAATTTAAATAAACTATCTCGATCAATTTATAGATCGCTCTTGAAAGTTGGCGGCTTTACGCTAGCCGAGCCTTGTGGCGTATTGTCGTATAGGGTGACTAGGTAGGCCCTTGGCCGAACAAAACGCTTAATTTTATGGCTCACGTGAGTCTGTCGACTCATATGTTGAGTTAATCGTTTTTATAAAAACGTTGGCTCTACCAAGATTAATAATTCAACAAGAGAAGTCCAATTCATGAAACTTTCTAAATTAATCATCCTATTGTCGATTGTGGCCTTGATCGGCGCCTTCTTCTGGTTCGATGGTCAGCAATACCTATCGCTAACGCAATTTCGCACTTGGGTTTCTCATAACGCGCTAACGGCTTCAGTCATTTATTTGTTTTTTTACGTGTTTGTTACCGCCTTATCGATTCCCGGCGCAGCGGCCATTACTCTGATCGGCGGCGCGGTTTTTGGTTTTTGGTGGGGTTTGGTATTGGTGTCTTTCGCCAGCAGCATTGGTGCTACTCTGGCCTTTTTATTGTCGCGTACCCTGTTTGCCGATTGGGTAAACCGGAAGTTTGGTCACCATCTAGAGACCGTTAATCGGGGCATCAGAAAAGATGGTGTTTTTTACCTTTTCTCCCTTCGCTTAATCCCGATTATTCCTTTCTTTGTTATTAACCTGATTTTTGGTTTGACACAAATGAAAACTTGGTCTTTTTATTGGGCTAGCCAGTTGGGCATGCTCGCCGGTACGGCAGTTTATGTGAATGCTGGCGCCCAGTTGGGTGAAGTGGAAGCATTGAGCCTGCAAGGGATCGCCACTCCAGGTATTATCGGCGCCTTTTTTTTACTGGCGATTTTTCCTTACATTGTCAAAGCGCTGGTCGCCGCTTACCGCAATTACAAAGCCTACAAAAATTACGAAAAGCCCAAGCATTTTGATGCCAATCTGGTGGTGATCGGCGCTGGCAGCGCTGGATTGGTCAGTGCCTATATTGCGGCGGCCGTGAAAGCCAAAGTCGTTTTGATTGAAAAACACAAGATGGGTGGCGATTGCCTCAATACCGGTTGCGTGCCCAGTAAATCTCTAATTCGCGCGGCTAAGATTCGTCACTACATGCAAACTGCCCATCAGCTGGGTATCGAGAACTGTAGCGGCGACGTTAACTTTCCTAAAGTTATGCAGCGGGTACACGAGGTCATCGATACCATTGAGCCTCACGATTCCGCCGAGCGTTATACCAAGTTAGGGGTAGACTGCGTAAAGGGTGAAGCTCGAATATTGTCGCCTTGGAAAGTACAGGTGAATGATCGGATAATTACCACCAAAAATATTATTATCGCTAGTGGCGCACGCCCCTTTGTACCGCCAATTCCAGGTCTCGATCAAGTCGATCCGCTAACTTCCGACAATCTCTGGTCGCTACAAGAACAACCCAAAAAATTATTATTAATGGGCGCGGGCCCCATCGGCTGTGAGCTGGCGCAAGCCTTCCAGCGTTTGGGGACTTCGGTCACTATCGTGGACATGGCCGATCGATTGATGCCGCGGGAGGATGAAGATGTATCGGCCTACATGTTGAAAACTTTTGAGAACGAAGGTATCGAAGTTCATCTGAAGCAGAAAATTATCGGTTTTGAGTCCAGTGGATCCGGCTATCTTGCTCAGATTGAAGGTGCGGACGGTAAACGCAGCTTGCCCTTTGATCGAGTGATCGTCGCGGTAGGCCGCCGGGCCAACACCGAAGGCTTGGGTCTTGATGACTTAAATATTGAAATTACAAAGACTGGCACGGTACAAGTGGATGAACACTTACGTACCCGCTTTCCGAATATTTATGCTTGTGGCGACGTGGCGGGCCCTTATCAATTCACTCATACCGCTGCACATCAGGCTTGGTATGCCAGTGTTAACGCACTGTTTGGGGTTCTAAAGAAATTCAAAGTTGATTACCGAGTGATTCCCTGGGCCACCTTTACCGATCCCGAGGTGGCGCGAGTAGGTCTCAGCGAAACTGAGGCCAGACAGAAGCAGTTGGACTACGAAGTAACCACCTATGGTATTGACGATCTCGATCGGGCCATTGCCGATAACCAGGCTAAAGGTTTTGTTAAGGTACTGACAGCCAAGGGCACGGATCGAGTATTGGGTTGTACCATTGTTGGTTATCACGCCGGTGAATTGATCACCGAATTTGTCAGTGCCATGAAACATAATATCGGCCTCAACAAAATTCTGAGTACTATTCATATTTATCCGACTTTGAGCGAGGCCAACAAGTATGCTGCTGGCGAATGGAAGCGGGCCCATGTCTCCGAGCGGACTCTGCGGTGGGTTGGTAAGTTCCATGGTTGGATGCGAGGTTGATACCAGTAGGGGAATTGAACGCCGGGTCTCATCTACGGAACCAGACCTTTGATCATCGAGATTGCCCCGTCAGTTGCTGCCGGAATACCGTGAAATTTTAGTTTCGGGCAAACACGCTGACAATACGAGCGAATGGCTTGTCTGAAAAGCTGATGGTTATTCCGGTAGATATTTCGGTGAAATTAAACCGTTCATTTTCCCAATGTTTTTAGTTTTTACTTCTTAACCTTTCTGGACGTTTACGTCTTTTGCCATTTTTATTTTTTTGTATTCAGTTGCTGATTTGTGGTTTTTCAGAATTAAATTTACTGGTGATTATTCGACGATTAAAGCTCGATGAGTTATCTCTAATTACCAAATGGGTATGAGCACACCTGTCCGAGCTAATATTCTCGTTGTTAAGCTTATTGCTACAAAGACTAAATCGTCCGATCTCACTATCGTCCGTTGGCGCCATACTGGCGACGGTTCCCTATGCCGCCAGTACTGCCGCCATCCTTAGCGGTTATCGCCATAACAGCCCGAGAGTAGCGCTGTCATCCCTGTCATCGTCCATACCAAAATTGGTTATTGGTCATAAGTTTAGGTTATGTTACGTGGCTATTATCCTCCCTAATATCCATCGAAAAATTGATGCTGGAAATTAACAGTATTTTATATACAAAAACATATAAAAATTACTTAATTGGATCTGCCGATTTCCTTGTCCACGGTCAATAGAGGCTTTATTTTGCTTAAAGTTCATTCAAATATACAAAACAATAAATATTTTGCTGTTTATGATTTTCAGGATCCATTCTTTTTTTTGGAAATAGAGGCTGATGGCTATGCAAATAGATTCTCAATACGATAAAGAACCATGGCGGTCAATTTAACAGCGACTATTTTAAAGATTGGCTTTTGGCGTAAGCGAGCGTTTACTTTTTATGAAGTCATAGTACACAGGATCGTGGTCCGTTAAGCGCGCCGTAAATCCATTACTTGATCTGCACGCTCACCGCTCTTAATTCGCGGTTCCAGAATACGGTTCCTCCCGCGACGGCAATGGGCACGATAAGGATGTTGAATACGGGCACCATGCTACCTAGGGCGACGCTGCCACCAAAGCCCAGTGTCGACCAGAATTGCGGTTTTAGCCGCTGGCGAAGCTGTGTGAAAGACAGTTGATAACTATCCGCGGGATAGTCCACGTATTGGAGCGTCATTACCCATGACGACCAGATCACGGCCAGCACGGGTACTAACAAGTTCAAAAAAGGAATAAACGACAATAGGAGCAAACCCAGGCTGACAATGAGACTTCGGCTGGTGATATACCAGAGTTTTATTATCTCGCGATGCAAGGTGCGTGCGACCATCGCCGGGGTACTTTCCTCGGGTGGAGTGGTGTTGCTTATCCGATGATCTATTTTTTCAGTTAGCAGCCCATAAAAAGGTGCGCCAATAAGATTGGTAATAACGTTGAAGCTAAATCCATAGATTAACAGTATTAGAAAGAAGATCAGTACAGAGAGGAAAACGGCGATAAAACTGGCGATAAATGACAACCAGTCCCAAAAATTCAGCCAGCTTTCGAACCAAGTGTAGATCGACGAAAAGTATTGGATCAGTAGGAAAGTGAGCAGTATGAAAATCAGTAAATTGGCAAGCAGGGGGACTAGAACAAAACGCTTCATTCCGGGTTTTATTAGCCATCCCGCCCCTTGAACGAGATAACTAAAGCCAGCGGCAGTGGTGTTGGGAGGGATAGGCATCGTACTTAATGGGCACCCTTCGCTTCTAAAGCAGCGATATAGGGTTGCGCCAGGCGGTGTTGTTTAATCGTTTGTAAAAAACTTCTATCCTGTGGGCTCTTCGCGTTAATGTCGTGTCCTTCGGCGACAAAAAACTCGACAAAAGTAGCGAAGTTATCCGCCTTCATGCCGCGATAGGCTTTTTCCAGGAGATGATAATCCGGATCCACGTCGCTATAGCTCTCGAACTCTAGAAAGGTCTTGATGCGTTCGTCATCAAAATTCTCGCCGAGTACTTTTTGCTTATCTTTCCTAAGTGCCATGAGATTCCCCTGAGTTTTGTGTCTCTCTTACTTCCTGTCTTTCGCGCTTCTACCCGGATCGCCAGGCCGCGTTGTCATTTAATGTTCGTGGCCATCATCACTATCGACTAGTGCCGTCAGTTTTTTGGTTAATAATTGGTTGATTATTTGAGGGTTGGCTTGCCCCTTCGATACTTTCATAATCTGTCCAACAAAGTAACCGAGCATTCTTGGGCGCCTATCGGGCGAAGCTTTGCGATAGTTGTCAATTTGTGCGGTGCTGTTGGTAATCACTGTATCCACCATGGCTTCCAGAGCATTGCCATCTGATACTTGTCTTAGCCCTCTGCTGTCAATAATAGCGTCCACTGTTTTGTGTTCGCCTTGCCAAAGAGCACCGAATACGGTTTTCGCTATTTTGCTGGAGATAGTGTTGTCTTTGATGCGATCGATCAAACCCGCCAACTGTTCGGCAGTTACCGGACTCTGACCGATAGTTATTTCATTTGCATTCAAGCGGGCAGAGACTTCGCCCATGATCCAGTTAACGGTAAATTTGGCGTCTCCACATTTCTCTACAGTGTCCTCGAAAAATCGAGCGAGGGCAGCATCGTATCCCAGTGCGCTGGCGTCTTGTTCCCGCAGCTGATAGTGCTCCACAAAACGTTTACACCGAGCATCGGGAAGCTCGGGTAAATTTTTGCGAATTTCCTCGATATAGCTTTCTTCCAAAACCACGGGGAGTAAGTCTGGGCAGGGGAAGTAGCGGTAGTCATTGGCGTCTTCTTTGGATCGCATGGTGCGAGCGTTTTTGGTGTCGCCATTGTAAAGCCTCGTTTCCTGCATGATGGTGCCGCCGTCTTCCAAAAGATCGATTTGACGCTCGACCTCCATGGCTATGGCTTCTTCCATAAATTTGAATGAGTTCAAGTTTTTAGTTTCGGTGCGAGTACCGAGCTCGTGTTCTCCTTTGGGGCGAACGGAGATGTTCACATCAAAACGCATAGATCCCTGCGATAGCTCGCCATCGCAAATTCCCAGCGAGGTGACGATAGCATGCAGTTTCTTCGCGAAAGCTACGGCTTCTTCAGCGGAGCGCATATCTGGCTCGGAGACGACTTCAATGAGTGGGGTTCCAGCGCGATTGAGATCGATGCCAGACATGCCGTGAAAGTCTTCGTGCAAGGATTTTCCGGCATCTTCCTCGAGGTGAGCGTGATGAATGCGGATCCGCTTGCTGTCTCCGGCATTTAACTCGATATCTACATAACCGCAGCCAACGATTGGTTCGGCCAGTTGTGTGGTCTGGTAACCTTTGGGCAGATCGGGATAAAAATAATTTTTGCGTTCAAACACTGAATATCGGTTAATTTCGGCGTTAATGGCTAAGCCGAGCATGATGGCGTAGCGAAATGCTTTTTCGTTGGCAACTGGCAAAGTCCCGGGCATGGCCATATCAATGGCGCAGGCCTGGGTGTTGGGTTCGGCCCCGTATCGGGTGCTGGCTCCAGAGAAGATTTTCGTCTGGGTAGCCAGTTGAATATGCACTTCTAGACCAATAACGGTTTCCCAGTTCATCGCGCGCCCTCTTCAGTGCTGAGATTGCTGGGGATGATTTGATGAAAGTCGGTCTCGCGTTGAAAACGGTGGGCGACGTTGAGTAGACGCCCCTCCTGAAAATGGGCGGCTATCAGTTGCAGGCCAATGGGTAAGCCCTGTCGGTTGAACCCACAGGGGATGGAAATCCCCGGTAAACCTGCCAAGTTGGTCGGCAGCGTGTAAATGTCCTCCAGATACATCGATACGGGATCTTTGATCTTTGAGCCGAGTGCAAATGCTGGATTGGGACTTACCGGCCCGGCAATAATGTCCACCTTTTGGAAGGCCTGATCGAAATCGTCCTTAATCAAGCGACGGACTTTTTGCGCCTTGCGATAATAGGCGTCGTAATAGCCAACGGAAAGCGTGTAGGCCCCAATCAGAATACGTCGCTTAACCTCTTCGCCAAAGCCCTCTTCGCGCGTGCGTTTGTAGAGATCTTCTAAATTCTTGGGATTGTCACAGCGATAGCCGTAGCGGACGCCATCGAATCGCGATAAGTTGGCAGAGCATTCCGCTGGGGCAATGACATAATAAGCTGGCACAGCCAGATGGGTATTAGGCAAGGAAATACTTTGGATGTTGGCGCCCATTTTTTCGTAGATCTTGATGGCGGCCTGAATGCCGCTGGCCACTTCGGTGTCTAAGCTGTCACTGAAGTACTCTTCGGGTATTCCAATCCGCAGCCCGTCCAATGGATTGTTGAGTGTAGCGGTGTAGTCTGGCTTTACTTGAGTAATGCTTGTGGAATCTTTAGGGTCGTGACCAGCCATAACATTTAGCATAATGGCGGCGTCTTCCGCCGTCTGCGTAATGGGTCCGGCTTGATCGAGGCTGGAGGCGTAAGCCACCATGCCCCAGCGGGAAATTCGGCCATAAGTGGGCTTCAGGCCGGTTACCCCACAGAAACTCGCTGGCTGGCGAATGGAGCCACCGGTATCACTGGCAGTCGCCACTGGTACAAGTCGTGCGGCTACGGCCGCTGCGGAACCGCCAGAAGAGCCACCGGGAACCCGATCAGTATTCCAAGGATTGCGCACAGCACCGTAGTAGCTGTTTTCATTGGAGGAACCCATGGCAAACTCATCCATGTTGGTTTTTCCAAGAATAATACCACCGGCCTCCTGGCAATTTTCCACTATCGTGGCGCTGTAACACGGTACGAAGTTATGCAACATTTTCGAACCGCAGGAAGTGCGAATGCCTCGGGTACAAAAGAGATCTTTATGAGCGATGGGAATGCCGGTTAACGGGGCAATATTGCCGCTGGCCAGCTGTTTATCGGATCGCTCGGCCTGGTCGAGCGCTTGCTCTTCGCAAACGGTGATAAAACTGTTGAAGCGATCACCCAGTGTTTTTATGCGTCCCAGGAAATGTTGCGTGACTTCGCGGGCGGAAAACTGTTTTTCTCGGAGGGCGCGGCGCAGTTGCGCGAGAGTGAGATTATGCATAGTTGGCGGATATCTTGAGCGGAGTTTAGTCGATCACTTTTGGGACTAAAAATAGTCCATTTTCAACAGCGGGTGCACTGGCTTGCAGTGCCTCTCGCTGGTTGGATTCAGTGATCTCGTCACTTCTGAGCACCTGGTTGGCGTCCAGCGGATGTGCCATGGCCTTTACGCCACTAGTGTCGGCGGCCTGCAATTGATCGATGAGCTGCAGGATATCGCTGAGCTTGTGCGCCACTTCGCTTACGGTAGTATCGCTGATATTAATTTGAGTAAGCTTAGCAAGTTGTCTGATTTGTTCGGCATCCATAGCGTTTTATTTTCTGGAATGTGGGAAAATTTACCTGTTGAGTGCTGGCCTTGGAAGCGAGTTAATGAAGCTTCCTCGATAGCCTCCGTGGGCGACAAGTCTTTATCGTGGAGGACGATATACGGAGGTCCCGTAAGTGCCCTGAAAACTTCTATCTAATCAGAGGCCGCTGATTTTAACGCATTTTATCGATCAACACTGCCAAAATACGAAGAATGTCTATAGAATGGCGCTTTGCAAGAAAAGCTAAATTCGCTTGCGACTTGCCCCCTGATAAAACCCGTACAAAGCCCCTCTCATTTATTTTCAAAGGTAAACTCAACGCTATGCTGGACTTCAAGCGCCTGCGCGGCATTTTTTCTAATGATATTTCCATCGATCTAGGCACGGCCAACACGTTGATTTATGTCCGCGACAAGGGCATCGTATTAAATGAGCCCTCAGTAGTTGCTATTCGCCATCACAACGGACAGAAACTTGTGGAAGCCGTGGGCACGGAGGCCAAGCGTATGCTCGGTCGTACTCCCGGAAATATCACCGCTATTCGCCCCTTGAAAGATGGCGTTATTGCCGACTTCCAAGTCACTGAGAAAATGCTCCAGCATTTTATTCGCAAAGTTCATGAAAACAGCTGGTTCCCGCCCAGCCCCCGAGTTTTGGTCTGCGTGCCTTGCCTCTCCACCCAAGTTGAAAAACGCGCTATCCGCGAATCTGTCGAGAGCGCAGGTGCCCGCCAAGTGCGCCTGATCGAGGAACCGCGAGCCGCCGCTATCGGTGCCGGTTTGCCAGTTGAAGAGGCCAATGGATCAATGGTAGTAGACATTGGCGGTGGTACGACAGAAATTGCGGTGATCTCCCTCAACGGCATAGTGTATTCCGATTCAGTTCGTATCGGCGGCGATCGATTTGATGAGGCCATTGTCAATTATGTGCGTCGCAACTATGGCACACTCATTGGCGATGCCACTGCCGAGCGTATCAAACAAGAAATTGGCTGCGCTCATTTGACAAGTGAGTCGCGCGATATCGATGTGCGCGGCCGCAATTTAGCAGAGGGCGTGCCTCGTAGTTTTACTCTGAATAGTGGTGAGATTCTGGAAGCCTTGCAAGAACCCCTCGCAGGGATTGTCCAGGCGGTAAAGACAGCCCTGGAGCAGTCGCCGCCAGAGTTGGCCTCGGATATTGCGGAATCCGGTATTGTACTCACCGGTGGAGGCGCTTTATTGCGTGGAATTGATAAGTTGCTTTCAGAGGAGACTGGACTGCCAATGATTGTCGCCGATGACCCTCTGACTTGTGTAGCTCGCGGTGGCGGTATCGCCATGGGCTGGATGGACAGCAAGGCCATGGGTTTTCTAGAGGATTAGTCTGTATAACCCGTGATTAACAATAAGTACTTGATGATTTAAGCGGGACTTTATTATCAAATCACTGTTTACAAAAGGCCCTTCTTACTTTTTTAGTGTCGTGGTGTTGATAGCGATCACCATACTGTTGCTCGCTGCAGGCCGCTTTACGCCCTGGCTCGATCCAGTGCGCAGTAAACTCGACCTACTAAACTTGCCATTCTACTGGGTTACTAACATTCCCAACCGACTATCGGGATGGCTCAACAACAATCTGGTTTCTCGTCGAGAACTTCTGGAAGAGAATCGAACACTGCGCAACCAGGTTCGAGTTCAGGATGCCCGCTTGCAGAGGATGGCTTCTCTGGCCGCCGAGAATCTGCGCCTGCGGCAGCTAATGAATTCTTCTGAAATTATCCAGGATCGAGTACTGGTGGCGGAGTTGATCGGCATATCGCCAGACCCCTTGGTGCACAAAGTGATAGTCAATAAAGGCAGCAAGGATGGAGCCTATATCGGCCAGCCACTCTTAGATGCCTTTGGGTTAATGGGTCAGGTTGTCTCGGTTACGTCTCACACCGCACAGGTTTTACTTATTACCGACAATACCCACGCGATCCCAGTTCAAGTGATACGCAATAATGTGCGGATTGTGGCGGAAGGGATTGGTGATTTCCATCGCCTGCAATTACGTTATGTTTCTTCAACCATGGATATCGAGGAGGGCGATATTCTGGTGAGTTCCGGTTTAGGTGGTCGTTTTCCCGTGGGTTATCCCGTGGCTCAAATCGATCGCATTACTCACGATCCGGGCGAGCCATTCGCCTCAGTTATCGTGCGGCCGGCGGCGCAGCTTAATCGCAGCCGCCATGTGTTGTTAGTCTTCAGCGAGCAGGGCGCACGGGAGTGATCTATCTTGAAAGCACTGATTATTATTTCTTTTCTGGTAGCCTTTCTTTTATCGACTGTGCATTTTGATTATCAATGGCGTTGGTTCCGGCCGGAATTCGCCGTGCTTTTGTTAATTTACTGGTCGATGTTTGCACCCCAGCACTTTGGATTAATATCGGCGTGGCTCGTCGGTTTGATAATGGATCTCATATCGCTATATCCTCTGGGTTTCCATGCCCTGGGAGCACTACTAATTTCCTACATCTCCTTTCTGGTCTACCGGCGTATTAGTAACTATGTGTTTTGGCATCAGGCTGTCTGGGTATTTGTATTGGTCGCCACATATAAACTGTTTTCTAACTGGCTGGGAGGTTTTTTCGATAAGACTATCGATAGCCCTGTCTTTTTGGTTTCTGCTGTTTTTAGCGCTTTGCTCTGGCCGTTGTTGGTCGCTCTTCTTAACCACGTACAAACCTATTTCCGCTTGTCGAATGATTTGTAGCTTATCGATCAAATATTCGGATTAACAAATAGCGATTGTTCATAACAAGTATTTTTCTTACTATTCTTTTTTCGTATGATCCAACGCCTTAAAAAACCTATTAAATCCGTCTTGTACTTGTTGGCATTCGGCATCATTACCGTTGCCCTGACCGTCCAAGCCGCACGCATCGCCATCCCTTTAATCACATATTACAAAAGCGATCTGGAGCGTTTTGCCAGTCGGCAATTACAGGCCGAGGTCAAGTTCAGTCATATTAGTGGACGTTGGCACGGTTTACTTCCAGAAATCACCTTAAGTGACTTATCCATTGTTCTCCCGGGTGATCAGCCAGTTCTAAACGTCGAACACGCCAGTATGCGCTTAGATATATTGACTAGCCTCCAGTATTGGTTCCCAGTCTGGCGCGATGTGGAGTTGCGACGGTTAAATGTGACTGTTCAACAAAATGCCAATGGAGGTTGGTCTCTTGGAGGACTCACTCCCAGAGAAAAAGGTAACGAACCAGGCTACTATTATCGAAATCCGGGATCGCTTTTTCTAATGGCCACGGAAGTGAGTGTTACTTCCTCAAACGTACATTTTATCTTTCACAACGGCAGACGCCTGCGTACTTCCGTACCTAGTATCCGGATTCGCAACGACGAGCGTTTTCATCGGCTGAATGTGCAGGCAAGTGTGGATGGCAAAAATATTCTGAACTTTGTCATGGAGGGGGTTGGCGATCCGAGTAATCCCAAAGAATTTTCAGCCAACGCCTTTTTGGAACTCAAGCAGTTTCCAATTGAAAGAGTTGCGAAGTTATTCGCCCAAGTCACTAGTTTCCCGGAAGATACCAGGCTTTTACCCTCCGATAACGCCGCCAATATCGATTTGAAACTGTGGTTTGATTTTAACTCTTCCAGCGAGTTTCTAATGAATGGTCACGTCGATTTGATCGTAGATCAGGCGAGTGAGTTCGCTAAAACTAATCTCCTCGATATCCCTTTTGAAAGCGATATAAGTGGTAATTACAGCATTCAAGATGGCTTGAAAATTGGTTTGCGCAATAGTCTCCTGGACGAAAAAATTCGTCTTTCACCAATGGCGTTACAGTTGCATGATGACAAGCTGAAAGTTGCCACGAAAACCTTCGATTTGGCGACTTTCTCACAATGGATCATCGGCAAAGAACTGCTGTCGGGCGTTCCGGGTGACATGTTCGAAACACTGTCTCCCTCGGGACAGGTAGAAAACCTTTTATTCACCCTGGATTTATTGGACATTCAACAATCTCTGCTACAAGCGGATATTCGCGATGGACAAAGCCGAGCTTGGAATAAAATCCCGGGTTTTTCCGGAGTTAACGGTTTTCTCGAATCGAGTTTAAAAAAAGGGTTTTTATTGTTGGAAACAGAAAACTTTTCCATCTACCCAAAATCACTTTACGAAAAGCCCCTGTCCACAAAAACGGCGGAGGGCCTTGTTCAATGGTCATTAGATTCAAAAATTAACCGTATTTCCATTGGCGGTCAACGGCTTAAAGTAACGGGTGATTTTGGTGTTGGCCACGGTTTTTTCGAATTGCTGTCGCCTTGGAAAGAGGGTTCTTATGAAAGTGAATTAACACTGCAGATTGGTCTCGAGGACAGCCATTCGGATTATTATCCCGAGTTCTTGCCCAACCGTTTTCCAGAAAAATTACGTGCTTGGATGGACGAGTCCATCGAAACAGCAATTGTTAATGAGGCGGGATTCCTATATCGAGGTGGTCTTGGTGAAGAATCAGTACGCAGTATCCAGTTTTTTGCAAACATCGAAGATGGACTGCTAAAGAACGAGGGTTGGCCAGATCTCTCGAAAATCAACGGACAACTGGTCGTTAATGCTCGACAGTTAGATGCCACAATTAACAAGGCCAGTTTCTACGAAGATCAGTTTAGCGGCCGCGTCAGTTGGAATAAAAATAATCAAAATCGCCTCCGCATTGTAGCCAATGGTACCAGTGAGGCCACTTCCGGTCTGAACTTTATTAAAAATACCTGGCTGAACGATAGAACCAACGGTTTTTTTGAAACCTGGTCGGCTACGGGAGTGTTGAATGTAAAGGCGGATGTTTCGTTAGCATTGACAGAAACAGCAAGGCAAGTACAGGTAAGTACCCAGATCGGTTTTAATAATAATTATCTTCATTTGCCATCGCAGAAGCTCGATTTTCATCAAGTGAACGGTAATTTTATCTATTCATCAAAGACTGGTTTTGATTCGCAAGATCTGCGCGCCAGATTTTTTGATAAACCATTGATGGTAGATTTTGAAGGCGGCAACAGTCAGCAGCCAAACCTATCAATTGCTGCTCGGGGTTCCGTGTCTGCAAAAGATTTGGCGATATGGAGCGAACAACCTGTCGACCGTATTGCCGAAGGCGATAGCGATTTCACTGCAAATTTTATTATTCCTCTCGATGGAGAAAGCGATCAAAAACCTAAAATGATCGTTAAGAGTGACTTGCAAGGCTTGGCATTAAATCTACCAGAACCCTATTTTAAGGCGAGTGCAACCGCCAGAGAGATAGAACTCGTTGGCAACTTCGACAATGATGGTAGAGACTTTTCATTTAATTACTCTGATCAATTAGCTGGTCGCTTGTCACTTGAGAATAATCGTAATGTAAAACTCACACTTTCTTTAAGCGACGATTTTGCCGAGCCGCTCGATCAGACGTCCAGTTCCGGAATTTATATACAAGGCCGATTTAATACGCTCAATATCAAGGATTGGATAGAACGATTTAAAACACTTTCAAATTTGAGTGGCGCTTCTGCTACGCTCGATGATTCGATTCCTATAAATTTTGATCTGGTGATCAATAATACTTTCTACGGCGACACCAATTTGGCCAAGTTGCGTTTAACCGGTGAGCGCACAGCGGAGTTTTGGAATACGACTATCGATAGTCCGCGAGTCGAGGGAGGTATCCGTATCCCACACGCCGGTGGCCCATGGATTTTTGAGCTGGATTCGGTACAGCTGAGTTCAGGCCAAAAACGTTCGCCCAACGCCATAAACCCCGTCGATGTTCTAAAAAATATATCGCTCGAATCCATTTGGCCGGCGGATGTCGTTATTGAACAACTCAGCTATCGGGAAAAATTACTGGGCCGCTGGAGTTTTCAGCTAAGAGCCAATGATCGCGGAATTGAGTTGCAAAATATTAAAGCAAGGCTCGGCGAGCTGTCATTGCGAGGCAGTCAAGAGGGCGTAGGCGCTCATCTTCGCTGGCAGTTTCCAAGCGACCAAGGTGAAATGTACACCCGTTTTACTGGATTTGTTCAAGGTGGTGATATCAAGACTTTGTTCGAATCCTTGCAGGTTCCCCCAGCCCTGGAAAGCGAGAGCACAGACTTAGCGATGATATTTGAATGGCCGGGATCGCCTGTGAATATATCGGCGGCACAATTGAAGGGGCAACTGCAATTTGATTTTAAAAAAGGCTCATTTGTTCAGGATGAACAAAATACTCTCGCGGGAACAGGCCTGCTAAAGTTTATCGGGCTGATGAATTTCGATACCTGGGCAAGAAGGATCCGCCTGGATTTTTCGGATTTATCTCGCCCAGGTTTGGTCTTTGATATTTTGCAGGGAAGTATGGTGATCGAAAATGGACTGATTAAAACGCAATCGCCGGTTGTGGCCGAAGGGCCGTCCACCAAACTCAGCCTCAGCGTGCAAGTGGATACGCAATCGCAATCGCTCGATGGGGAGCTCACGGCCACCCTGCCCATCGGTGGTAACCTTACAGCCATTGCTGCATTGGCAGCCGGTTTGCCCGCCGCTGCGGGCATTTACTTGATCAGCCGCTTATTTAAAAGGCAAGTCGACGCGGCATCCACCATCATTTACGATATCTCTGGTAGTTTAGACGAGCCGGAAGTCAAAGTTCGAGGACTTAAAAACCAAACGGAAGATGAGATTTTTTCAGAGGATGGTCTGGGCTGAATAAGGTCTATTCAAAGAAATTTTCCGTCACATCAAAACGAATATTTTTTGATGAAGCTATAAAGCTTTTGGTAGAGTTTTTTTTGCTTTGTAGGTTCGGTCTGTTGCTGGTATCGGCGAATGAGTTGGCTCAGTTGCTGGCGATTAGTGGTTGGAGCGCGCTTCATAAAGTCGTTAAAAGCCGAGTTTCCCTCTACTTCATCCAACAAGCGCCGACAGAAAATTTCCGTATTATCCTCTAACTGCGGCCTCAATCTCGGATTGTCAATCTCGTCAAGATCGCGTTGAATCCTGTCCGTATCAACACTCCGCAGCAGTTTTCCAATAAACTGAATTTGCCGGTGGCGAGTACCACCCGCTTTTAGTTGCTGCCCCTGTCGGATAGCGTTTAACACGTCTTCCGGCAATACATTATCACAGCGCTTATTAAGTCGGTTTAGTGCGCTGTTGTTTAAGCTCAGCAGCTTCTCGCCCAGTTCCTGGAAATCCAGCATAGCCTTTTTAATGCGGGTTTTACTAACAAGCTCAGGGTTTTCGACAGACTTATCAATATTCATGTGAGTATTTTTTCTAAACGTAGAACAGGGTTGCCAATCCTAGAAAAGCCACGAATCCGACCACGTCAGTAATGGTTGTCAGCACGACACCACCTGCCAAGGCAGGGTCAATACTCATGCGTTTCAGCAGCAGAGGTATTAAGGTTCCGCCTAAGGCTGAAGCCAGGAGGTTAATAATTGTCGCGACGGCAATAATCACGGCAATTTTGATATCGTCAAACCACCAGGCGGTTAATAGCGCCAAGGCGGTCGACCAGAGCATACCGTTCAGTAAGCTCGAGAGAATTTCCCGGTTCAGTAGCCACTTACTGTTGCTGGCGCCAATCTGTCCCAACGCAATCCCGCGAATGACTACAGTCAGTGTTTGGCTTCCGGCGATTCCCCCCATACTGGCTACAATCGGCATCAGAATTGCCAGTGCCACTACCTTTTCGATGGTATCCTGAAATAGGTTGATAACAGCAGAGGCAATAACCGCGGTGATCAAATTAATTCCGAGCCAGATGGCTCGCCGCGGTACTGTTTTTAAAAGCGGTGCGAAAGTTTCTTCTTCTTCATCCAGACCGGCAAAACTCATTAACGAGTGATTGGCGTCTTCAATAATTACGTCAACTACATCGTCAATCGTAATTCTCCCAACCACTTCTCTTTGTTCATTGACGACTGGCGCCGAGATCCAATTATTCTGTTCGAAGAGCTTGGCGACCTCGCTGTCACTCATATCTACCGGAATCGGGTCGTTATCTGTTTTCATCACTTCCCGTACAGTGATGGTTGGGTCCGAGGTCAGTAACTTACTGATGGATAGCGTTCCCAGGAAAACATTGTCGGCATTGACGATGACTAGCTGGTCCGTCGACGATGGAATTTCTTCGTGGCGGCGGAGATAGCGCAAAACCACGTCCAAAGTGAAACGAGGGCGCACAGTAATCACGTCGGTGTCCATTAGCCCACCGGCGGTATCCTTTTCGTAGG
>JBLIHY010000040.1:0-19656 GCA_047634655.1 Cellvibrionaceae bacterium | reverse complement strand
GTTTATGGCGCTTCAGGTGCGCCAGTAAAGTCCCGTCACCGCAGCCCAGATCCAATATATGGCTCTTTGGTTCAATGTAACGCTGTATTAAATCAAAATCAAAGCGCATCGGCATCGCTCTGTTTACATAGATCGCTGGCGACACTTTTCATATACGCCGAAAAAACTTGTTGATAACGTTTATTTTTTAACAAGAACGCATCGTGTCCGTAACTGGATTCGATCTCGGCGTAGGTAATGAGCCGTTTGGCATGCAGTAGGGCCTGAACAATTTCCCGCGAACGCACAGATGAAAATCGCCAGTCGGAAGTAAAGGAAATGACCAAAAAGCGGCATTGGGCCTGACGAAAAGCGGTGACCGCGTCGCCATCGTACTCGCGAGTCAAGTCAAAGTAGTCCAGGGTTCTAGTCATCAAAATATAGGTATTGGCATCAAAGTTTGATGAGAAGTGATTTCCTTTATGTCGCAGATAACTCTCGATTTCGAATTCTGGAGGTTGGTCAAAACCGGACCCGAAGCTGCCGGATCTCAGCTCTCGGCCGAATTTTCTGCCCATGGCGTCCCCAGATAGATAAGTGATATGGCCAATCATTCGCGCCAGCGCCAAACCGCTGCTGGGAGCGACCTGAAAATCCAGATAACGACCTTGGTAAAAGTTGGGGTCGGCAATGATGGCCTGACGTGCAATCTCGTTGAAGGCAATGTTTTGAGCGGTCAGTTTTAGCGCGGAGGCAATGACTACACAGTGCTGTAGACAATCCGGATATTCCAGAGCCCATTGCATGGCCTGCATGCCGCCGAGACTACCACCGACTACAGCGGCCCATTGTTTTATACCTAAAATGTTCGCCAGGCGTTTTTGGGTCTTCACCCAATCGCTCACTTGCAGGGTAGGGAAGTCGGGACCCCAGGATTTGCCACTTTGCGGATTGATACTCTGCGGCCCGGTAGAACCGTGACAACCTCCGATATTGTTTAGGGATACGACAAAGAACTCATTGGTATCGATGGCTTTGCCCGGTCCAATATATGAATCCCACCAGCCGGGGTGTTTGTCATCCTCAGCGTGGTAACCTGCGGCGTGATGATCTCCGGAGAGCGCATGGCAAACCAGAATGCCGTTGCTGTTGTTGGTGTTCAGACGACCGTAAGTTTCGTAAACCAGTTCGTAGCTATTTAACACCCGGCCACTGGTTAGCGTTAACGGTTGATCGAATATCTGTCGCTGCGTATGAACCAGGCCAACGCTGTCATCTGGGAGAGCTGTCATCAACGTTACTACGGGTAAATTGTTTAGTTAAATGGGGTATCTATTTATCGTAAATTCAATGGGAGACTAACGTTGCCTCCTCGACCATTCTACAATGGGTTAACGATATGTATATGAGTGGCACCGGGCGTTGGCGGCCAGTTAACTAATACCCAACAGGATTTTTATGACGATGATTAACAACATGGCAATCATTATCGAAAAGTCCAGACCGCCCATAGCCGGGATAACTCGTCGAATGGGTTGCAGCACCGGCTCTGTGAGACTGTAGAGTATAGAAATCGCTGGATTTTGGGTGCGCGGCGCTACCCAACTGATCACCACTAGAATGATAAAAGAGAAAAAATAGATGTCTAGAATAAGGGCAATTAGCCGATAAAAAGACAGAATGACCAGATTGGCAGCGGGGATGGTGGTGTCGTATTGGATGAAGGCCAGCAGCTGTAAGGCGATCATCTGTAAGGCGATCATCAGTACAAGACTGGCCATATCAACGCCGAAAACGCTCGGTACAACTTTGCGTAGAGGAATGACCAACGGGTTAGTGGCTTTCGCAATGAACTGTGATAGCGGGTTGTAAAAGTCCGCCCTCACTAGCTGCAATAAAAAGCGCAAAACGATGAGAAGAATGAAAAAATAAGTAGCGGTGTTTACCAAAAAATGGGTAATTTGATTCAGTTTATCCATGGGTAGCGTGTCACTCGGGGCAGTAATTTAAGTCATTAGCGTAAAAAATCAGAGCACTTTGCTAAAATAGGTCCGGTGATTTTCCGCGACCTGGACTCTGAGGCTTTTAGCAGAAGCAAACTCTAGGGATATTCTGATTAATTCACCGATGCATTAATCATCGGTCGAAAAAAATTAAATTTTTTTCTCGCATTTTCAAACACTTAAGCGATTGAAAATGGCAGCGCTTCCCTAGATTTTGCTGAGTTCGATGGATCAAAAGTCCTTTTTGTGTAGAACTCTATACACGGCTTATTATCACTCAGAATGCTGTCTGAAGTGTGTGGTTTGCGCCCGGTAGAGGCACATTCCGCACCCTGTTAATTAACTGGCAGAGCGCTTGCCGGGTTAATGTCATCCTGCAAGTCTAACCAAATTCCTTGGTCATTTCCTGGGAGCGTGCAATACAGGCGATCATGGCATCGGCGATAACTGTCGGGAAACCCGCCTTTTCGAAGGACAACACGGCTTGTTCGGTGGTGCCGCCCGGAGAGGTCACACGTCGTCGTAGCTCATGTACAGATACATCACTATCTTGCGCTAGTACAGCGGCACCCGCTGCGGTTTGCAAGGTGAGCTTGCGCGCCTGGTCCGCAGTTAGACCCTGCTGGATGCCAGTATTTATCATTGCCTCCATCAATAAGAAAAAATAAGCCGGACCACTACCCGATACGGCGGTGACGACATCTATTAACTTCTCGTTATTCAGCCAGATACAGTTACCGACGGCATTAAAGAGTTTTTCTGCCATCTGTTTTTGTTCCCGATCGACCAGTGGATTGGCGTAAAGTCCACTGGCACCCATGCCAACTAACGCCGGGGTGTTGGGCATACAGCGTACGATGGCCAGATCGTCACCGAGCCAGCCGCCCAGTTGATCGCTATTGACGCCTGCGGCAATAGAAATAATCAGGGATTGCCGATCAAGTCCCGGGCGCAGGTTTTGCGCAACCGATTTAATAACTTGGGGTTTGACGGCCAATACGATCGTATTGGCTTCTGCACAGGCTTGTAAATTGTCGTCCCGGGTAACAACGTTATAGGTTTCGCGTAATGCCGCCAGAGCATTGGAGTTGGGATCACTAGCGATAATTTTTGCAGCATCGTAACCCTGGTTGATCAGGCCGCCGATTAAGCTTTTTGCCATGTTTCCCGCGCCGATAAAAGCGATACTAGCCATAGTGAGAGCTCGTTTAATTTGAGGTGTTTAATTATAAGCAGGTTGTGGTGTCGGCGCTCATGGCGATATTTTTTTTTTGCTCTCTTCTCGTGCCGCCGCCCTCTCGCCAAAAATACCGGTCCCGATTCTCACGAGCGTAGAGCCAGCGGCGATAGCGGCGGTTAAATCAGCGCTCATCCCCATGGACAAAGTATCCATTTGCGGAAAGCGTTCTTTGGCTTGAGCGAGTGGTTGAAAGCTGGATAACTGTTCTTCAACAGTGTTCTTGAATTCGGGGATTGCCATGAGCCCCCGCAGCCGCAGGCGCGGCAGGGAGGTCAACTCAGCCACTAGCGCGGGTAGTTCTGTTAGAGTAATGCCGGCTTTGGTGGCCTCTTGGTCGATATTAACCTGAACGCAAATATTTAAAGGCGGTAGGTGCGCAGGTCGCTGGTCATTTAAGCGCCTGGCAATTTTCAAACGATCCACGCTGTGGACCCAGTCGAAGTGTTCGGCAATTTCGCGGGTTTTATTGGATTGGATGGGTCCGATGAAGTGCCAGATAATATCCAGTGAGGCCAATGCCTGCTGTTTCTCCCGCGCTTCTTGCAAGTAGTTTTCCCCGAAGTGCCGCTGACCTTCGTCATAAGCGCGGGTAATCGCCTCTACAGGCTTGGTTTTACTGACCGCTAGCAGAGTAATTTCTTGTGGATTACGGCGACATGCTTCGGCAGCTTTTATAATGTCAGAACGCACTTTCTGCAAACGTTCCGGTAATTTTTGATAAATATCCGGATTCATAAAAATATGTGTCTCACACATCAATCACTATTTGCCTATTAGTGGGCGCTAGTGGTTCAATATCACTCGCTATTAATATTATTACTAACGAGACTCTTGTAAAGAATACTCCGAGATTTTAAATACGCTATAAATATTTCCTGTATGCCCTCTATTGCCTATCACCTGAGGTGTGCAGGTAAGGAGCGAGAACAAGATGCGATAAACGTTGGCTGTCTCGCAATCACTACCTCACCACATGACTTAAAAATGCTGCTATGGATATTACGGAGTTACTCGCTTTCAGTGTAAAACAAGGGGCATCGGATTTACACATTTCCGGTGGCCTGCCGCCTATCATACGTATCGATGGCGATATGCGACGGATTAATCTCCCCGCTATCGATCACAAGCAGGCCCACGGCTTGATTTACGATATTATGACGGACAGGCAGCGCAAGGATTACGAGGAATTTCTGGAGACGGATTTCTCTTTTGAAGTCCCTGGAGTTGCCCGCTTTCGAGTTAATGCGTTCAATCAGAACCGTGGAGCGGCGGCAGTCTTTCGGACTATTCCATCCGAAGTGCTGACTATGGAAGACTTAGGTTTGGGCCAGGTATTCCGCGATATTATCTCGGCTCCCCGCGGCCTGGTGCTGGTGACCGGTCCCACCGGTTCCGGCAAGTCGACCACGCTAGCCGCGATGGTGAACTACCTCAACGATACCAAATACCAACATATTCTCACGGTTGAAGATCCCATCGAGTTCGTCCACGAGAGTAAAAAATGTCTGATCAACCAGCGGGAAGTCCACAAAGATACTCAGAGTTTTGCTGCGGCTTTGCGCTCAGCTATGCGCGAAGATCCAGATATTATTCTGGTTGGAGAAATGCGCGATCTGGAAACCATTCGCCTGGCGTTAACCGCTGCCGAAACTGGCCACTTGGTGCTGGGTACGCTACATACGACTTCCGCTGCAAAAACCGTTGACCGAATCATCGATGTATTTCCCGCGGGAGAAAAAAGTATGGTTCGCTCCATGCTGGCGGAATCTCTGGAAGCAGTGGTTGCACAGAACTTACTCAAGCGTACCTCCGGTGGCCGGGTGGCCGCTCACGAAATCATGCGCGGTACGCCGGCCATTCGCAATTTGATTCGCGAGGATAAGGTTGCGCAAATGTATTCCTCCATTCAAACCGGTAGCGCCGTTGGTATGCAGACTATGGATCAGTGCCTTGGTGATTTAGTGGCTCGGCATGTGATTACCCGTGAAACTGCCAGAGAGAGAGCCAGGACGCCGGAAAATTTCTAATGAGTACTCGAATAAATTACTCAAATAATTAAGGTAAACGTTATGGAATTTGAACAGTTATTGAAGGCTATGGTCGACCGCGGAGCGTCGGACCTTTTCATAACAGCAGGTGTTCCTCCCTCCGTCAAAGTTCACGGCAAGGTAGTACCCTTATCGACCAAAGCGCTCAGTGCTGAAAAGACCCGCGAGCTGGTTTTGGGAGTGATGGGAGATGAACAATGCGAGGAATTTCGCGAAAAAAAGGAACTGAACTTCGCTATCAGCGCTCGTCACATTGGCCGCTTCCGAGCCAGTGCTTTTTTTCAACGCGGCTGGGTAGGTATGGTTTTACGGCGTATCGAAACTGAAATTCCCAACGTAGATGACTTGGGTTTGCCGGAAATCACCAAACAGTTAGCGATGACTAAACGTGGCCTTATTATCTTCGTGGGGGCCACCGGCGCCGGGAAATCCACGTCGCTGGCGGCAATGATCGGCCACCGTAACCGCAACAGCAGGGGTCACATTATTTCTATCGAAGATCCTATTGAATTTATTCACAAACACCAAGGTTGTATTGTTACCCAACGAGAAGTGGGCCTCGATACGGAGTCCTTTGACGTCGCCCTGAAAAACACCCTGCGACAGGCACCCGATGTGATCTTGATTGGCGAGGTGCGGACTCGTAAAACCATGGAACACGCGATTGCGTTTGCGGAGACCGGACACTTATGCCTATGTACTCTGCACGCCAATAACGCCAACCAGGCACTGGATCGTATTATGCATTTCTTTCCCCCTGAAAGTCAGCAGCAGTTGTGGATGGATTTATCGTTGAACCTCAAAGCCATCGTCGCACAACAATTAATTCCTACACCCGATGGTAAAAGCCGCCGAGCTTGTTTGGAAATTTTACTGAATACGCCTCTGGCAACAGATTTAATTCGCAAGGGTGCAGTCAGTGACTTAAAGGAACTTATGAAAAACTCCCAAGAATTAGGGATGCAAACTTTTGATCAGGCACTGTATGAACTTTACGATTCCGGCGAGATAACTTATGAGGATGCACTGTCTCACGCAGATTCTGCAAATGATCTCCGCCTCTTGATTAAATTGGCTTCGGAATCCGACGCAGAACATCTCTCCCATGCGGCGGATGAGTTGCAAATGGAAGAAGACGATAAAGGCAAGAGCAATTATTTCTAAACATTAATCTGCTACCAGTACACTCCAAGGTTGGCAATCGCTAAACAAATGCGCCCGATCAAGGCACGCTCGTTAAATTCGATCGAAAATGGCTGCATTACTCGTTGAAAACCGATGCGGTGGCACCGAACTTCCTATGGTTTAATTTGCTTATAACGCTTCAGCGCAGGGCTTTTTTTGGAAAAATGACTGATCACGTCGCCTCCTTTAGGCAAACATCTCCCTATATCAAGACTTACCGCAACAAGACTTTCGTCGTGATGATGCCAGGTGCGGCTGTCAGCCATAGCAATTTTGCCAATATCGTTCACGATATGGCCTTGCTCAATCATCTGGGCGCGCGAATTATCTTGGTTCACGGGGCTCGCCAGCAAATTGAAGAAGCCTTGCAAGCCCGCGATATTCAAACCAAGGTTCATCGAGGGATGCGCATCAGTGACAGGGAAGTTATGAATCATATCGTCCCGGTAATTGGTGCCGTACGCTTTGTTATTGAGGCGGCCTTTTCCACGGGGCTGCCCAATTCCCCCATGCACAACGCCAACATTCAAATGCGCAGTGGCAATGTGGTCACTGCAATGCCCCATGGCGTAGTGGATGGTCTGGATTTATGCTACACCGGCAAGGTGCGAAAAATTGATGCCTTCGGTTTGGAAGAAATGCTGTTCAACGGTAGTATCGCCCTGATTTCTCCCATTGGTTATTCGCTTACCGGAGAAATTTTCAATCTGACTTATACCGAAGTTGCCACTGAAATCGCCGTTGCCCTGGAAGCGGATAAGCTTATTGCTTTTACCAAAAACAATGGTGTTCTGGACGATCAGGGCCAATTAAAAAAGCAGCTCAATCTACTGCAATGCGAAAAATTACTGCTGCGTAAAGAAAACAGCGATGGTCATTTTTCCTTGAAGGCTTGCTACCGGGCCTGTGACCGAGGAGTGAATCGCGCACAAATTATTAGTTATCGGGACGATGGCGCGCTTATCAAAGAATTGTTCACTCGCGATGGCTTTGGCACCATGGTGCACCGCGACAGTTACGAATTAATTCGACGTGCTCGCATCGACGATATCGGCGGCATCCTTCAGTTAATTGCCCCGCTTGAGGAACAGGGAATTCTGGTCAAGCGCTCCCGCGAACTTTTAGAGCAGGAAATGGAGAATTTTACCGTTATGGAAATTGATGGCACAGTGGTTTGTTGTGCGGCTCTGTTTCCCTTCATCCAGCAAAATGCCGGTGAGTTGGCTTGCGTGGCGACACATCGCGAATATCAAAAACACGGCCGGGCCGCCAAATTGCTGGCGCATATTGAAAAACAAGCGCAAAAACTAAAAGTGAAACAGCTTTTTGTCCTGACGACTCAAACCGAGCATTGGTTCTTAGAACAGGGCTTTCAGCCTTCCTCCCTGGAAATTCTCCCGCAACAGCGAAGACTCCTCTATAACTACCAGCGCAACTCAAAAATTTTTGTTAAGTCACTCTAGTGGCGAAAGATTTCTCAGAATGAATATTTCTCATCGTTGGCAATATTAAATCTCGGAAAAAATACTGGAAGCAGCGTAAAAAACCTACTGGCTTTTTTACGCTGCTTCAAACAAACAAAAATAATTCAATAAAATTTCTACGTAGAGATCGTTATCCGCACTCGATCGACTCTCTAGGTAATATCCGCTAGATTTCCGTATTTCTCTAGCCAAACCCGGCGGTCTGCCGAGCGTTTTTTTGCAAGTAGCATATCGAAAGTTTGATGAGTATCGTCATCGGTCTCGAGAGTTAGTTGCATTAGGCGGCGGGTATCCGGGGCCATCGTGGTTTCCCGAAGCTGTATGGGATTCATCTCGCCCAGGCCTTTAAAACGCTGAATATTAACTGTCCCTTTTTTCTTTTCCGCCGCAATGCGATCCAGAATACTCTGCTTTTCGCTTTGATCCAGTGCGTAGTAGATGTTGTTGCCGATGTCGATGCGATAGAGTGGGGGCATTGCCACAAAGATGTGCCCACCTTTTACCAATGCGGGAAAATGACGGAAGAATAAGGCGCAGAGCAAAGTGGCAATGTGCAGACCATCAGAATCCGCATCCGCGAGAATACAGACTTTGTGGTACCGAAGTTTTTCCAGGTTATCGACGGCAGGGTCAATTCCCAGGGCGACGGCAATATCGTGGACTTCCTGACTGCTAAGAATTTCGCTGCTGTCCGTTTCCCAAGTATTAAGAATTTTGCCGCGCAGGGGCATGATCGCTTGAAATTCGCGATTTCTCGCTTGTTTGGCAGAACCCCCGGCAGAGTCTCCTTCTACCAGAAATAATTCCGAACGACTGGGATCGGCACTGGAACAATCGGCTAATTTCCCCGGTAATGCCGGACCTTGAGTGATTCTTTTACGAGCAATTTTCTTGCTGGATTTGACTCGCTTTTGAGCATTGTTGATACAGAAGTCAGCAATTGCGTCGCCTTCGGTCGTATGTTGACTTAACCACAAGCTCAAGGCGTCTTTGATAATACCGGAGACTAAAGCCGCAGCCTCGCGGGAGGATAAACGCTCCTTCGTTTGACCGGAAAACTGTGGATCGCTCATTTTAAAACTCAAGGCATAACAACAATTGAGCCAAACATCGTCGGGCGCTAACTTAATGCCGCGGGGAAGCAAACGTCGGAAGTCGCAATACTCGCGCACGGCATCCAATAATCCGGTTCGCAGACCATTGACGTGAGTCCCACCCTGAGTCGTTGGGATCAGGTTTACGTAGGACTCCTGAGTCAGTTCCCCACCTTCTGGTAGCCATTGCACGGCCCAATCGACGGCCTCGGTTGCCGTCGCCATACTGCCGATAAATGGCTCGGAGGGTAATGTTTGCCAGCCGCGGGTAGCCGCTGTTAAATAATCTTTTAGACCATCTTCGAAGTACCACTCGTCAACTTCCTGGGTATTTTCGTCTTTAAAAATTACTTTCAGGCGAGGACAGAGCACGGCTTTGGCGCGCAGTACGTGGCGCAAGCGGGATACCGAAAATTTTGGCGAATCGAAGTAAGCGGGGTCTGGCAAAAAGTGCAGACTGGTACCGGTGTTGCGCTTACCACAGTGATCAATTTGGCGTAATTTCTGCTTGAGTTCACCGTGGGCAAAGGCGATATCGTGAACCAAGCCATTGCGCTTAATAGTCACCGTCAACGCTTTGGAAAGTGCGTTAACCACGCTGACGCCAACACCGTGAAGCCCCCCGGAAAACTGGTAATTTTTATTAGAAAATTTTCCGCCTGCATGCAAGGTCGACAAGATTACTTCAACTCCGGGTTTCTTTTGCTCCGGGTGTAAATCCACCGGCATGCCCCGCCCATCATCGACGACCGTTAGCGATTGATCTTTGTGCAGGGCCACTTCGATCGTAGTGGCGTATCCGGCCAGTGCTTCATCGACGCTATTATCGATGACTTCCTGAGCTAAGTGGTTGGGTCGAGTCGTTTCGGTATACATTCCCGGGCGTTTTCTGACCGGGTCGAGACCGGTTAAGACTTCGATATCTTCTGCGGTGTATTGGCTCATGGGCGGGATATTACTCGAATAAAAAACGTATGGTGGCATCCAGATGGCGTTCGAGATGCTGAAAAGCATGATTACCACCTATCTCCACAGTTTGACGACAGCCCTGATATTTTTCAACGGCAAGACGGTAATCCAGGGTTTCGTCTCCCGTCTGCAAGAGTAGCCAGTAGTTTTGTAACCTCTGGGGTTTCGCTGTGATGTAGCGCTTTAACTGTTGTAGATGAACGGGTTCAAGGTAGTAATTCTGCGGCAGGTGATAATTGCTTACCGTGCGGTTGACATATGCCGGTGTCAGTTCGAGAACTGATACCGCGGGATTAATTAACACGGCTTTAAGTCCAAAATGCTCTACCAGCCAGGTTGCCCAAAACCCTCCCATAGAACTGCCAATAACGCCCACCGGGCTTTCGAGAGTCGCTATCTGCTGGCTTAGCAACGTGGCGCATTCTTCTGGGTAGGGGGTGAGTAACGGACAGTGGTAGTGGATAGTTGGTCGGTGTTGCGCCAACCAACTTTTTACCTGTCGAGCCTTGTAGGATAGCGGCGAACTTAAAAAGCCGTGGAGATAGAGCAGGCTGGCCATAGAGTCAACAATTGGGTGAAGTGAAGTGCGCGCGAGTTGACGAGAGTGAATTCAATAACCCGTCGAGCTGAAATCAATACCGTAGTTTTTCTCGGGAACCCGGCTTACAGCGGTTTTAATTTTGCCGTCATCGTGCAGCTCTAACCAGCGATATCCAGGCATTTCCGCTGAGATTTTGAAACTTACTTGATTTAGAGAAAATTGAATACAAGTAGATGGAGTCGATAATAATCTCACGTTATTTTCCTGTTTATCGTATTCCTGATGTATGTGCCCCCAGATGACACAACGCACTTTTTCGTGCGCGTTTATCAGTTCCCAGAAAACCGTGGTATTGCGAATGATATAACGGTCCATCCAGTGAGAGCCAACGGGTACGGGTTGATGATGAAACGCAATCAGAACGTACTTTTCGCTGTTGTTATTTAGTACCGTGGACAAGTAATCGAGTTCCGATTGTGAAAAATTCCCATGTATTTCTCCCGGCACATGGGAATCGAGCATAATGATCAGCCACCGATCATAGTGAATGAGCTGATGCTTAGACGGTGAGGTAATACCTCCCATTACCTGGTCATCGTCGTGGTTCCCTGGAAGCCACGCCATGGATGCAATGAGATTATCCGAGACTGTCGAGTGAAAGCGTTGGTAGGCTGATGGACTGGCATCATTGGCAATGTCACCGGTGACCAAGACCAAATCGATTTGCGATTGCTCGCGACCGATAAGAGCCACGACATCCATCAAGCTTTCATCGGGATTCATCTCCAAAAGAGGATCGCCGGGATTGACGCCCAGGTGACTGTCGGTAATGTGGATCAGTTTAATCATCAAAAGATGAACCTAATAAGAGGCGCCTGCCATAGATGCTATGGGTCGGTTGACGCGGCCTTGTGACAGGCAGAATGCCAACAATTCACTCAAAAACTGATTAATCTGTGACTTTTCGTCGCGTTGATGCATGTGGATATTGGGGTATTCATACTTGGGTTGAAACCTTCGATGTTTCTGCCAGGCAATAACCTCAGCGAGCACGGCATCGTGGTATAGGTGTATGTCCAGAGAGTACATTACGTAGCGATGGGGAGCGGTTTTAGTGTCGTCCGAGTGACTGTGAGCGAGAGCAGTTTGACTAGGCTCACGGCGATTTTTTTTTGAACATTCAGTGGAATGTGCTCTATCCCATGGCATGGGTTTTGGCAACTGCAGAAAAACTTCGATGCGGGCCGTGGTGGTATATTTGGCCGAATCTTGCACACTAATCACTGTAGCCATCTCGTGGGATGAATTACCCATTAGATATCGCCACTGACGATCACTGCCGGGTTCGATACGATTGGATGAGTTCGATGATTCCCGCCACCCGGGCATGAGTCGGCGCAAGCGGCGATAGTTGCATTCGCAATCTGACATGTACCTGGGAAAGTCAACGACGTAACGTTTTTTATGGGGCATCATTAGATAGGGACTTCCGCAGTTGTGCGCGATTGATGGTCAGCCATTGAAGACAAATTAATGTGGCGGAATTGTTGTACTTCCCGGAATAGAGATCGTCCAAAATAGCTTCTGCCGGTTGTATCCAAACTCGGATATCTTCGCCTTCTTCGGGCAAGCCGTGAACGCCACCAAGCTCGCATAAGTCGCCTAGAGCACAAAATAGTGTCATGGATTCTGTTGAGCCTCCCGGGCTGGGAAAATAGTCACAAATAGGCATTAAGCGTTCTGGGACCATGTTGGCTTCCTCACGCAGTTCACGCGTGATTATCGCTGCTTTTGACTCGTCTGTTTTCTCCTCGATGCCCGCGACCACTTCGAATAGCCAGGGACTTTTCTCGGTGCCGCAGGCTCCGATGCGAAACTGTTCTATCAAACCAATCAGGTCGTTCAATGGATCGTACATGACGGCGCCCACTGTTGGATTGCGCACAAAGACTTCGCGGGTAAGTAGTTTGCTCCAGCCACCTTCGAATAATCGATGATGCAGTTGCACCCGTTCCATTTTAAAGAAGCCTTCAAATACCGTCTCACGTTCCACGATTTTTACGTGATCGTCTTGAAATGAAGTGGAAGATGGCAACTTATCGATCATAAAATGGGTATCCGTAGCGCTAAAATATTAATGCCAAAAAATTTCGCTATGGCGAGAGAATGAGCCTGGGTGATGCACCCAATCTTTAATTGTTAGCCAGTGAGAGGAAGGCGAATTGTTTTTGATCTAGATCGCTAATTTAGCTGTGAATTAAGACTAAGCCAGTGGCTAACCCCAGCTGATCAGAGTAGAGCGAGTGGCGCTACAGTGCAAGCAATGGGCGATATTTTAACTAAAATTATCCTCGTTTTTTGAACGAGTAGACATCACACAGATGATTGCCAGCGTACATCGGTGACGACGGCATAGCTGGACAGTTGATGATGGATGTCAACACTCATGGCTCACTGTCGAGTATTTCGATCCAATGTTTCGCCGGTACAGTGGCCTTTGATTCCAGGTGAATCTGGCAACCTACGTTCGCTGTAATAAGCTATTCCGGATTGTTAAGCATCAAAGCCGATAGCTTATTTTCCAGTAATTGTTGACTGGTTTTCTTTTGAAGTATTGGGTAGGTTCCGGCTGAGCCACAGCAGAGGTGGTTATTTTTGGTCGATACCAGGGGAACGCCGACCTTTTTTATGATGGTTTCAACCGTACCCTTGAGTTTTTGTCCGTGTTGCAAGGTGCAAGGGCAGTGATAGCCGGTCGCTTTTTATTCGCTAATCGTTAGCGAGCTCAAATCTTCTGCCAGCACAACTTCACTGAGATCTTTAGTGAGTTCGCTTACTTTTCGGGCTTCTTCAGCGTAGCTAGGGTCGTGTGCGAGCAGTGCGCCGTAATCGCCTACCATTGCACCACACCCGGATGAGGTCATCACAATAGTCTCGACGCCGGCTGCGATGCTGGGCCACCAAGCATCGATATTTTTTCGCATGAACTCGAGCCCGTCATCGTGAGCGGCTAAATGGTAATCTACGGCGCCACAGCAACCGGCTTTTGGGATTTTAACCAGGGTAATTCCCGGTTTGTTCAGAACTCTCGCCGCCGCCGCGTTAGTATTGGGGGTGGCCTTAGATTGCACGCAACCCGCCAATGCAATCATCTTTCTTGCATGTGCTTTATCCGGCCAAGCAGATGCGTATTTTTTAAGGGGAGTATTCGCTCTCAGGGCCTTGGGCATTAACGGTCGAAGTAATTGCCCTCAGAACAGAAAAAAGCCAAACCGTCTGGGATAAGGCAAATTCTCCGGGCACGTTGGCATCAAATAGGATTAGTGGATGCAAATTACCGTCCCCTGCATGAAACACGTTGGTGACGCGCAAGCCATATTCTGTCGATAGCTTGTTGATTTCAGTCAATACAAAGGCCAGTTGGCCGCGTGCAATAACCTCGCCGACAACATCCCCAGCGGTCTCTACTGAGTCAAATCCGGCTAGTGCGACCCGTGCTTTTTCGAGCTGTGGCAGCAATCTTACTGTGATCTCGGTAACGATCCCCAGCATACCCTCGGAGCCGTTTATTAATGCCAGTAAGTCAGGTCCGTAACTATCGAGGCCTTGGTTACCTATAGTCAGCCGTTCACCTTTAGTAGTAACCATCTGCAGACTGAGTACGTTGTGCACGGTTAGACCATATTTCAAACAGTGGACTCCGCCCGCATTTTCAGCCACATTTCCACCAATGCTACAGGCAATTTGCGAAGAGGGATCGGGGGCGTAGTACAAACCGTGAGCAGAGGCCGCTTCGGTAATAGCAAGATTGCGTACTCCCGGTTGGACTCGCGTTATTCGCGCCAGGGGATCGACCGCGATAACTTTTTAAATTTTGCCAGTGACAGAGCTATCCCTTCTTTATTTGGGGTGGCTCCAGCGGACAAGCTAGTGGCCGCGCCGCGAGCGACAACCGGGACACCATTGGCGTAACACAGACGCATGATTTGTTGTACTTGCTCGGTGGTCTCTGGCAGCAATACCATCATTGGCATTTCACAGTAGGCACTGAGACCATCGCACTCGTGGACTTTCTGAGTTTCGGGATCTATAAATTGTCGAAACTTATCGGCTAGCTCTGTTGCGCTAACGTTCATGGCGACTACTTTTTTCGATTGTCTGGTATCTGCACGTTGTCGCGTAATTTATCGGTGACTTAAAAAGAAATCAATGCCAGCCTGAGCGACTGCCATATCCTGTTGCGGGGTTCCGGAGCTGACGCCAATGCCTCCGACAAACTCGCCGTCTATTTGAATGGGATAGCCGCCACCCACGGTACTCATGCGTCCGCCCGCTTCGGTGTGAATGCCAAAGGCTAAATTGCCTGGCACACAAACGGCATTGTACTCGTGGGTTGCCTTGCGGGAGGAACCCCCGGTAAACGCTTTGTCTTGAGCCACAATGATACTGTGTGCTTTGGCTCCGTCCATGCGTACGCAGGCGATTGTATTTCCCGACTCATCAGTCACGGCGATACACATGGGCACGCTAATATCGTTGGCTTTTGCTTTTGCGCCTTCGATAAGCATATCGGCATCTTGTAAACTTAAACGCTTTATAGTCAGCATTTTATTCTCCGGAGTTTCTAGATTTAGTGGTCCGTCATCAGTGGGTTTTTAGGTCTTCTGATTTTATGACAAGTTAAGATTTGGCCTTAGTACGATAAATATTTAATAGAGGTTCCGTATAGCCGTTGGGCTGCGCGCATCCTTTTAATACCAAGTCGCAAGCAGAGATAAAAGCAAAGCCATCGAAGTCGGGAGCCATGGGGCGATAGGCAGGATCATCTACGTTTTGTCGATCGACTATGCGCGCCATGCGCTTCATGGTGTCTAGAACTTGTTCCTTAGAGCAGATGTTATGGCGCAACCAGTTGGCAATATGCTGACTGGAAATGCGCAAGGTAGCCCTGTCCTCCATAAGACCAATGTTATTGATGTCGGGCACTTTCGAGCAGCCAATCCCTTGGTCAATCCAGCGAACAACGTAGCCGAGAATACCTTGTGCGTTGTTGTCCAGTTCCGCTTGGATTTGCTCCGAGGTCAATTGCTGGTTGCCTAAAAAAGGTGGCGTTAAAATATCATTGAGATTGGCACGGTGTCGAGAGGCTAATTCCCGTTGCCGCTGTTGAACGTTAATCTGATGGTAATGCATGGCGTGCAGAGTTGCCGCTGTTGGCGATGGCACCCAGGCACAATTGGCTCCCGCTTGTGGATGGGCCATTTTAGTTTTCATCATTTCTGCCATTTCATCGGGCTTTGGCCACATGCCTTTACCAATCTGTGCGTGTCCGGGCAAACCACAGGCCAAACCGATGTCGACGTTCCAATTCTCATAGGCAGATATCCAAGGCTGGTGTTTGATTGTTTCCTTGGGCAACATTGGTCCGCCTTCCATCGACGTGTGAATTTCGTCGCCGGTGCGATCCAGAAACCCGGTGTTGACGAATACCAGGCGATCTTTGACGGTGCGGATGCACTCTTTCAAATTAACCGTTGTACGCCGCTCTTCATCCATTACGCCAATTTTTATGGTGTTGCGCGGTAAGTTAAGCAGGTCTTCAATCCGTCCAAACAGCTTATCGGTAAAAGCGACCTCTTCCGGCCCGTGCATTTTCGGCTTGACGATATATACGCTCTTTGCGCGACTGTTATGGATGGGGTTGTCGTCCTTGAAATCATGCATGGCGCACAGCGTAGTAAACAATGCATCCATCATTCCCTCGGGTATTTCATTATTCTCTCGATCCAGGATGGCGCTGGTTGTCATCAAGCAGCCAACATTGCGCACCAGTAACAGGCTGCGGCCGTGTAATTTCATAGCGTGGCCGTGGGTATTTGTATAACAACGATCGCCGTTAAGTTTACGCGTTATGGTTTGGCCACCTTTTTTAAAGTTCTCTTCCAGTGTCCCTTTCATCAGCCCCAGCCAGTTGCGATAAACTAGTGTTTTGTCTTCTGCGTCTACGGCAGCAACTGAATCTTCACAATCCTGAATAGTACTAATCGCCGATTCGATTACGACGTCCTTGACACCCGATGGGCTGTTTTTACCGATAGGGTGTTTGCGGTCAATTTGTATCTCTATATGTAAATTATTATTTTTAAACAGTAAGGCTTTTGGATTGTTTAATTCTCCGACAAAACCGATAAGTTTATTGGGGTCAACCAAGGTCGTTGTTTTTCCATTGAGTAACTTTGCTTGCAGTCTGACCTGGACAAATTGTTTTAGTTTGTATTCAGCAATGTCCGAGTGACTACTGCCATCGATTAAAGGCAGTGCGTCATCTAAAAAGCCGGCCGCCTTAGCGATGACTCGAATACCGCGACGCTCGTTGAATGCGGCTCCGCGCTCATAGCCTTCATCTTCGGGAATGAGATCAGTACCGTAAAGCGCATTGTACAAACTGCCCCAGCGCGCATTGGCGGCATTGAGGGAAAAGCGTGCATTGCTGACGGGAACCACCAGCTGAGGCCCGGCAATCTGGGTAATCTCATCGTCGACGTTCTCTGTAGTCACTGAAAAATCTTCCTTTTCAGTGACTAGATAGCCGATATCTATCAGAAACTGTTTATAGCTATCCATGTCGGAAATGGGTCCAGGATTAGCCTGATGCCAAGCATCGATTTTTGCCTGCATAATATCGCGTTTGTTAAGCAGAACTTTATTTTCGGGTGAAAACTCATGGACGATTTCACTAAAGCCTTGCCAAATAGTTTCGCTGTCCAGAGCCGACTCAAGCCCCGGCAAAATTTCGTCGTTTAGTAGTTGGTATATAGCTGAATGAATCGTTAAGCCACCTTTATTAATGGTTTTTTTCATAATAATTGCCTGGTAGATGACAGGCATCAACTATACACCAAGGCTTGTTATTTTTTATATTCACCCCGACAAGATGCCAGCCCTTTAGAGGGGGATTCAACGTCTTCACGTCTGAAGTGAAGTGATTGTTGAAGTTGTCGCAGGCAATTTCGGTGGGTGGCAACCCTAGTGAAAAGCCAGAGTTGAAGTCGATGTCTGGTTCGTTCGAGTAATTCTGGCCAGTTCTAATTTTTTAAGGATGAATTTGAACCGTGAGTCCGCCACCCGTATTTTCCAAGAAAGCTTCTTTGGGTATTCGATAGTCGAGATGTTTATGGAGCTGATTGTTCAATTTTTTATAACCAAAATAAGCCAATATGGATCCACGCTAAATGAATTATACTAGAGCTTATTTCAAAATTGATTTATTCATAAATTCGAGTCCTTCAGCGTCTAGAAAGTGATTTTCCCTCCAGGAAATAAGCCATTTTCTTTAGGTTAGAGATCACCAAAAATACTAAAATTCTATTTTGAAATAGGTTCTAGTATCTATCAATAGTCTTGTCAGCTGTTTGACTGTGTCGCACGACAGTTCTCGAGGTGATCGTTTTTGCCGCATGCCATTTTAGGTCAGCATAATCGGTTCAGTTGTAAAACATTACTTATGGCAAAAAGAAGAAATCATTCTTTCTCCAGAAAAATGTCAGTCGCTATATCTGGCCATAGGTTGGTTTCTTGAAAAATTTGACACTTAATCACAAAAAATCCGCAAGCAGATCGTTTGTTTTTTCTTGAAGAAGCTGATGTTAAATCGATTTTATAATTAATAAAATTATCGAAATTTTTCTGTAGATTTTTCAAAACAGATGAAAACCTCAATAGAAAGTTAGAAGTTTGATATTTTTTTGAAAAAACCCCTAATTTTCTCTATAAAAAAGTTTCACAATATTTCTTCTCAAGCCACAAACTGTATAATCGCGAAAGTTAAAAGAAAAAACTAAGACAATTCATAAATCTATAGAAGGATAATGTAACTATGCCTGCCCGCCGAAAAACTGCCGTCGATCCTGTCGAGAAGCTCGAGCTGGAAATCGCCAAAATTAAAGATGAACTTGTCAGTGCACGTAAAAAGAGACGATCAGATCTTGAAAAAGAAATTGCCAAGACTAGCAAGGCTGTCGCCACTCAGAGAAAAAAGATAAAAACAGCTACTGACAAGTTGTCGGTCATTCGAAAAAAGAAAGAAAGTCCAGCCAAGATAAGACAACTAGCTGCGGCAGTGAAGGGGGTTGAATCAACGAGAATAGCGCTCGACGAAATGAAAGAAAATCTAGTCGCATCCAAAGAAGCGCTAAAAGTGACAATTGAAGCTGCCAAGAAAGCAGCTGTTATTGATAAGTCGATTGTTAAAACTGAAGCTATACTGGTTAAAAAAGAAAAGCTTGATGCCAAGAAATTTGCTGTAAAGGCTAAAAAAGTTGCGGCCAAAAAGAGAGCTGAAAAAAAAATAATCGTTAAGAAGGCGGTAAGGAAAATGCCTTCCGCGGCTCCAAAACCAGGTGCTAAAAGACGAGGTCGTCCACCAAAAATAACATCCTCCTCCGACATAAGCTCTAGCTGATGAGCCTATAAAGTACACGAGTTGTTACGTACACCGCGGCTATTGCCAGACTTTACTGCTGTAGAATTTGCAAAGAGCCGCGCTTCCAGCAGGATACGGCAAACAAACTGGCCCAATTTGTTGTTTCTATTAATCGATGATTATCTACTTGACGAATTGATGTGGTATTGAATCTTCCACTATTGATCAAAGATGAAAAAATATGCCGCGAGTGTTTCTAGTCGAGTGTAGACCCAGTTGAAAGACAAAATTCCGGAAATCACTTCGTTTCTATAATCCCAGTAAAACCACGAGCGAACTGATACTAAGCGCTCAGCCCGACCAAAGGCTTCAACCACGAGGCTACTCCCGCTGTTATTGCCATGAAACTTCGATTCGCTTGAAGCTGCCGGCTCTCATTGTCAGAACAGTATTGCTAGCCGGAAAGAACAATTTGGTTCTTTTCCCTTGTTAAGGCTTTTATATTAAAAAATGGGACACTATGAGAAAGAATCGATTAAGCTGGATAAAAAAGCTTAAACTAATAGAACATCCTGTCGCAGGAACAACAGCGCGCTGTGCTGCCGACTTGGTTAATGTTAATCGAAAAACAGCAGCTTATTATTATCATCGCTTACGAGAAATTATAGTTGATCAGTTAAACAAAGAATCC